>NZ_DBNHSF010000053.1:0-26120 GCF_057143545.1 Candidatus Andeanibacterium sp. | reverse complement strand
CGGAGGGGACGCCGTCGGCGGACAGGGACAGGCTGTAAGCCGTCGCACCTGGACCGTCCGGGCCGTAATCTATCGAACTGCCGAACGCGCCGGCAAAGTTCTCGGTTACGCTGCTGACGCCGGCTGGATCGAAATCGCCGCCCTCGTCCTCGTCGGTCGGGCTTTCGTCGAGTACCAATGTCGGAAGTTCGCCTTGCTGGCCGTCTTCGATGACCGGCGTATCGTCGTCGACATCGATGACGAGCGTTCCCTCATCGGAATCGCCGTCGGCATCCGTCAGGGTGTAAGTAATCGTGAATTGGACGTTATTCTCGTCCTGGCCGGCCGGATGATCGATCGGCGCCAGCTGGGTGACCTGATAGGCACCCGTTTCCGGATCGGTAAGCGTAACCTGGAGGACATTGGTGCCGCCCTGGCTGATGATCAGGGTCGTGCCATTGTTCGAGGCAATCGCGAATCCCGCCGGCAGGGTTGCTCCGGTAAGGGCAAATACGCCCGGCGAATCCGCACCTGCATTGCCGGCCAGAGTTCCCGTCGTATTCACCGAGTTCGGATCATCGCCGACGCCGTCCGGATTGCCGTCGAACACGTCATCGTCGAGCTGGACGGTCGGATTCTCGTCGTCGATCAGGGGGACGTCGTCGAGGATGGAAGCCGAGAAACTGCCAGTTGCGGTATCGCCATCGGCATCGGTCACCACAAAGGTAATGCCGCTAAGGACGATGATATCCTCTACACCTGCTTCCGGATGCTGCAGCGCCTGCAACAGTGTCACAGTGTATTCGTAGGTCACTTCGCCCGAATTCGGGCCTTCAACCGCCCCGACAAAACTGAAGACGATGACTTCTTCACCGTCCGCAAAGCCGACGAGATCGTCGCCAACGAGCTGGAAGGTGACCGGAACGCCGGCGGCAGTGAACAAGACTCCGTCGAGTTCGGGCGTATCGACAAACGCGATCGAGCCGAGCAGGTCGGCCGGCTGGTTTAGCCCGAAATCGACCACCACAAAGCCGTTCGAAACGAGATTTTCGCCGCCATCGGTTTCATCGGGAGAACTGCGGGGCGGAACGCCATCGACGACGGCGCCTTCAAGCCCGTCTTCATCGACTCCAAGATCGTCGATGCTCAGGATTTCGGGCTCGTCGTCAATCCCGGGAAGAACCTCTTCCTCGGGCTGCACTTCGCGCGTGAGTTCGGTGTAGGGAAGCAGGTTACCCAGATCGTAGGCGGCCTGGATCGGATCGACCGGCGCAGCGAAATCGCCGCCCGAGCTGGGCGTATTGCCGGCCGCCGGAGCGACTTCCTGGTCGGTCAGCAAGGCCGCGATATTGAGCGGCGGAATAACCACCCCCTCGACGACCAGCTCCGGAACGACGACAACCCCGTTGGGGATCAGGTACCGGGTGCCATCCGCAGCGACGACAACCAGGTTCTGGCCTTCGGCGCGGAATTCCTCGAGCGTTATACCGTCGGGCAGAACAACGACGTTGTTCTCGTCCGGCATGAGGACGATGGTTCGACCATTCGCGTTGCCGCTACCCTCAGATGCATCTGCGGGGGTGCCATTGGAGCCGAACTCTGAAGCACTGCCGTTCGAGTCAATGAATTCCATCAAACGTCTTCCCATCTTGTCGCATCCACTCAAGGAGGAGCGAAGCCGGTACGATGCTGGACAGCATTCAATGATTCAAACCCGGTCCCCTTGACCGGGAGTCAAAGCGTTGCCCAGCGCCCGATTAAACTGACCCCCTGTTTTCAAAGCCGGTAGCCGACTCGGAGCGAGGGTTCTGCTTGTGGATAAGTTGTCACAGGTGAGGCTTATGGTTTCAAGGAAATTAACCATATCTTGCGGCAGGTTGAGTGCCATTCTGACAACCTGTCCCAATCCGGACCGAAACCGCCGGATATCGTTCAAATCATGCGGAGCTGGTCTTCCGGCATCGAGCGAGCCCGAAAACATCGTTAGTTAACAGGTTCTTGGGGCGCCAAACTTGCCGGATCAATTCGAGATTACGACAACATCCCGAACTGCGTCATAGCTGATCGCGATCCCCGATCGACGGAGCTCCGAGAAGCTGACAAACTTTCCCTCGGTAGCTTCGAGCGCACCCGCCAGGTCCGGCATGATCGCCGAAATCTGTCCGAAATCCGCAAATATCTGGGAATTCGGATCAATCAGCAAGGTGAGTTCGCCGGTATCGCGATCGGCAATCTTCAGAGGCTTGCTGACCCGGATTGTACCATTCGACCGCAATTGTCCCCCGAGATCGTAATCCAGCGCGGAAATCGATCCCAGACCGGCATTACGCTCGGTCGCGGCCCGCGATTGCGGATTGCCGATACCCGAAAGCGCGGCGTCATCCAGTGTCACGGCAGAGATATTGTCAAATTGCGGCAATAATTGCCTGTCTGAAAGCACGGCTATCTTCAGGCCCTGGGCGGCGCTTTCGCCAGACCCGGGGCCGATGCCGGTTGCGATCGCCGGTTCACGGCCGTCGTCTGGAGGGTCTGCAAATTCGTCTTCCAGCCCCATGATGTCTCCCAAAGGGATGCGCAGCACATCCGAGTCCGCGACCTCGATCAACGGCCCGGGAGAAAACAGGAGAGTAACGGTCAGGGCCAGCGAAACAATCAGGGCCGGGCGCGCAACATGACTGTGCCACGGCTGCCTGCTTGCGGGTGCCGGCAAGGCAAGCCTCCTGCCGAACAATTTCCTGATCGTCGCAACAAGCAACAATGTCGCAAGGCTGGTCCCGACGGCGGCAAGCCATATCCTCACCGCATCTCCGCCATCGGCTCCCAAAACTATTCGGGCAATCTGGATCGCGCTCGCAAACAGCGCCAGGCCCAAAAAGAGCTGGGAATTGCGCGTGAATGGATAGGCCGAAGTTGCCAGCAGCCCCAGGAATGCGAAGCCGGCGACATGGATGGCGATTGGATCGAAGCTGCGGCCAAAGGCAGTAACCTCCGCCGCAAGCAGGCATCCCCCAATGAGGACCGCGACCAGCCAGAACAAGGATGTCGGACAATGGCGGAACATAGCCAAAACCTGCTCCCCTGCGACAAGATTTGCAATGCGCTTGATCCTGCGCCGCCCATTATGGGGCAGAGCGTCGATTGCTGGCCGAGCGCTCCGACCCCTGTCGCGGAATCAAATCCCGAAGGCGCGATTGACTTCCGGACTTAGCAGCAGCGCGGTGGCATAGCCCAGCGCGATCGCGACGCCATAGGGAACCAGCGCCCGGCCCTTGTCGTCCTGCGGACCGATGCTGACCTTCAATGCATGCCGCATCGTCATCATGACAAGCAGCAGCACCAGGCCGGCGATCGATGTCCAGCCGAGCAAGGCCAGGCCCTTCTCGAGCGGTAATCCCAAGGCCGCCGCGGAGTAAAATTTGGCGTCTCCCCCGCCGATCATTCCCAGCTTGAACGCGATCATCCCCAGGACCAGCGCAATCACTGCGTGCAGCAAAGCCCCGGGCACGTAGGAGGCGCCAAAGCCGAGAAGCAGATTGGCCAAAGCGGTGGCAGCAAGGACAAGGCACAGCCAGTTCGGCAAGCGCCGGTATCGCAAATCCAGAAACGCCCCGAACAGTGCCACGCCAATGGTGGCGGCGAGGCTAAATATCATTCGGCGTCGGCCCTCGGAAACTGGACGACCTTGCGCTGCGGCTCGGCTGCGGCGAGCTGCGATTCACCGTCTGCTTTCTTGGCGTCGCGACTGCCGACCGCCATTTGCGGCGCCTGCTGGCCTTGGTCGGTCAGGTTGAGCTGGATCACTCCCTTGGCGACGCGCTCGATCTTTTCCGGAGCCACATAGACCGGCTGGGCGGGTTCGGGCTTCGGCTCGGCGATCGCCAGGCGCTCCTGCTCCTTGCGCTGCTGCTCGCTCTTGGCGAGCGCGACGTTGAAATCGAGCCGCAGGAGATTGGCGGCAAAACGGTCATTCGCCGGATCGACGGCCAGCGCCCAGGAAAAATAGCGCCGCGCCAGATCTTCCCGGCCCAGCTTGGCATAGGCCACGCCGATGCCGTTGATGGCATCGCCACTCACTGCGGGATTGTTCCGCGCGAACTGGAAATAGGAAATAGCCTCCGCGATCCGGCCTTGCTTCAACGATTCACGACCCTGATCCAAGGCAAGGACCATCGGATCTGCTGCGATCGCCCGCTGCCCGTCCGTGTCCGATCGTGCCATTGTCGAACCGCCGCCCCAGATCGACTGGCATCCCGCAAGCGCCGTGCTGGCAGCCAAGAAAAGCGCGAATTTGCCCAAGTTCCGCATATCAGCCTCCTGTGAGGGTTGGTATCAACAAACGTACAATTCGAACTGCACCCGGAACCATCAGAACACCAATCATGGTCGGCAGCATGCAGACGACCAAGGGTATCGAGATCAGGACCGGGATTCTGTGCGCTTTTTCCTCCGCGCGCAAGCGGCGTTTCTCGCGCATTTCGGCAGCGTAAACGCGCAGCGTGTCGGACAGGCTCGTACCCAGCTTGTCCGACTGGATCAGCATCGTCGCGAAACTCTTGATCTCGTCGACTCCGCTCATTTCCCCCATCCGGCGTAGCGCGTCGCCGCGTTCTGCTCCGGCCCGCAATTGCAGGGTGACATTGGACAGGAGCTGCGCAACCAGGGGGTGCGATGTGACCATTTCGCGCCCGACGCGATCCAGCGCGGCTTCGAGGCCAAGCCCGGCCTCGACGCAGACGAGGATCAGGTCGAGACAGTCCGGAAATCCGTTATTGATCGTCTCGCGACGGCGGTCGGCTCGCGCGGTCACATAGAGATTGGGCAGGTACAACCCAAGGAGCGCAAGTATTCCGCCATAAAGGTAGAGGCGGGTAAAGGTGAGCTGCTGGCCGACCAGCGAGCTGAACAGGATGAAAGCGCCTGGCAGAAGGAAGACCATCAGGAATCTCACCAGGGTGAAGATTCGCGGCGCCGCCGTGGATGCATAGCCGGCCGCAATCAACTTCCTTCGCAAATCGTCGCCCCTGGTATCGGCGAGGCTAAGTCCGATTTTCTCGATCTGGTCGGCAAGCCTGTTCCAGGCGCCATCCTTCGTTTCGGTCAACCGGGTCCTGCCGGTCACCAGGCCCGACGCGCCCAACATTTCCCTCAGGTCTTCGCGCACGGCAGACCGTCTCGCGATCGCCTCGGCCATGCGAATTGCCGCATACACGACGATGCCGAACACCAGGGCCAGCAGGGTCAGCCTCGCGATGAGGTTATTTGCTATGAATTCAAACATCTAAACCTTGAGATCCACCAGCTTTCGAATCCAGAACATGCCCACGAAATACCACAGGATCAGGACCGGGAATCCGATGTAGAAGATCGGGTCCTGCGCAACATCGAGATAGAATGACGGATTTCCGGTAAAGATCATCACGAAGGTGATGACCGGCAGCACGGTGAGCAAGATGCCGGTCATGCGGCCCTCCGAACTCAGCGCTCGAACCTTGAGGTAGAGCGCTGCCCGTTCCCGGATCACATGCGACAGGTTTTCAAGAATTTCCGCAAGATTGCCGCCGGTCTCGTTCTGGATCGACAGCGAGACCACGAACATCCGGATATCGTCGAGGTCCCAGCGTTCGGCAAGGGCATCGAGCGCATCGGTGAGTTCCACACCATAGGCAACTTCGTCGGAAACCCGCCCGAATTCCGAGCCGATCGGGTCTTCCATCTCCTGGGTCAGGAGATCGATCGCGGACGCGACCGGGTGACCGGACCTCAGCGCCCTGACGAAAATGTCGAGCGCGACCGGGAACTGGTCCTGCATGCGCTTGCGCTTGCGCTGCGCGAGAAACTTGATCGCCAGCAGGGGGAGGAAAACCCCGACCGCAGCCGAAAATGCCAGGACGACCTGAAACACCCCGGTCGAAAGCGTGAATGAGGAAGTCCAGATCAACCCACTGATTATAAGTGATAAAAGCAGGAATGCCGAAAACATCGCCACCCCAACCTCATATGGGCCATAGGGAATGCCGGCCATCAGCAAATCGCCGCGCAATTTGCGAATGAAGGCGCCGAAAACCCCCGAGACTTGGGGCTCGAGCTCCGGATCGTTCTTGCGCAGCTTGGCGGCGACAAGATCGCGATCCATCCCGCGCGCGATCATCGTCATCCGCTTGTTGATTGCCGAAATGTGGGAGGATTTCGAAATGGAATAGCGGGTAAGCACCTGGACCAGCAGGAATACCGACGCGAATATCGCGACCAGCGCAAAGAACCGGATCAGTTCCGGGCTCATGCCCTTCCTTCCCCGAGTTTCACCGCGGGCCTGAACAGGTCGGCGGAGAGCTCGATGCCCTGCTCGAGGGCCTCGTTGAGGAAGCGCGGCCTGATCCCTGTAGCTTCGAAATGGCCGAGAACCTCTCCCGCTTCGCCGCGCCCGGTCTGCTTGAAGCGGAAGATCTCCTGCATGGTTACGGTCTGGCCTTCCATGCCGGCGATCTCCGACACGCTAACCACGCGCCGCCTGCCGTCGGACTGGCGCCCGACCTGCACCACGATATTGATCGCCGATGCGATCTGGGCGCGGGCCGAAGTCGAGGAAATGTCGATTCCGCTCATGCCGATCATCTGTTCGACGCGGGACAGGGCATCGCGCGGAGTGTTGGCGTGAACGGTCGTCATCGACCCGTCGTGACCGGTGTTCATCGCCTGGAGCATGTCGAAAGCCTCACCGGCGCGAACCTCGCCGACGATGATACGGTCGGGTCGCATACGCAGGGCATTCTTCACCAGATCGCGCTGCGTAACCTCACCCTTGCCCTCGACATTCGGCGGCCGGGTTTCGAGCCGGGCAACATGTTCCTGCTGCAACTGGAGCTCGGCGGAATCCTCGATCGTGACGATCCGCTCACGCCCGTCGATAAAGGAAGAAAGGGCATTGAGCAGGGTTGTCTTGCCCGAACCGGTGCCGCCCGAAATGACGACATTCCGGCGCGTGCGAACGATTGCCTCGAGTACCTCGGCCATCTCCGGAGGAACGCTGCCCAGCTCGATCAGCCGGGCAATGCTGATCGGCTTCTTTGAAAACTTGCGGATCGACAGCAGCGACCCGTCGATCGCCAAAGGAGCGACGATGGCGTTGACGCGCGACCCATCGGCCAGCCGGGCATCGACAAAGGGAGATGATTCATCGATCCTTCGCCCGACCGCGCTGACGATCTTCTGGATGATGCGAAACAGGTGCCGCTCATCCTGGAAACGGGTCGGCGTGCGTTCGAGCAGGCCGTTGCGCTCGACAAATACGGTCCGGTAGCCGTTTACCAGGATATCGGTAATGCCCTCATCGGCAATCAACGGCTCCAGCGGGCCAAGTCCGAGCAGCTCGTCGAGCACCTCCTCGACCAGCCGCGAACGCTCCTTCGCGTTCAGCGCGGCGTCTTCATCGGTCAGGATTTCGAAGATCAGGTCGCCGACCTCGGCCGCGATCTGCTTGCGCGACATCTTGTCGAGCAGGGCAAGGTTGATCCGGTCGATCAGCTTGCGATGGATCGTCGTCTTGAGATTGAGGAAGCGATCGACCGCCTGCTCGTCGTCATTGGCAAGCAGCTGTCCATCGGGCTCGACGCCTTCCGCGTCGCCCGTCGTCAATTCGTCGGATTTCCTGCCAAGTTGCCACTTCATGCGCTTTTCGTCCTGGAAATCCGCGATACCAGCAAGTCAGCCAGTTTGGCTACATCAGCGACGTATGGGCTCTTCGGCTTCAGCCGCGATACCAACATGCCATGGTCGCGTGCCTCGGACAGCGCCTTGCCGTCTTCCCTCAGGCTGCCGACGATATCGTGTCCCAATGTCTGCTCGACGTCGGACAGGCTGATCGCGCCGAACAGGCGCTTCTCCACCCGGTTGACGACGATCGAGGTCTTGTCTCCGGGAATTCCGACCGAACGGAACAGGTCGAGCCGGCGCTTGGCCTGCCTCAGGCTGGCCAGTGATTGTTCGACCAAGAGGATGATCTGGTTTGCCTCGATCAGCGCCGACAGGTTCCAGCTGCTCCAGTTGGAAGGCAGGTCGACCAGCACGAACGAGTATTCGCGCCTCGCAACCTCCAGGATCTCCAGCAGCTGTTCGGTGTCGACCGTCTCGAGCGGCTGGATTTCGCGCGGCGCGGGGATGACGCTGATCCCGCTCTCGTGCTGGAGCGCAACCGAGCGCAGGAACTGGCCGTCGAGCCGGTTACCGGCCTCGATCAGGTCGGACAGGTCGCGCCTGGGCACCAGGCTGAGCGAATCCGCGATCGAACCGAACTGCACATCGAGATCGATTACGCACACTTCGGCATGGTCGTGCGACTGGGTTTGCAGCGCGTGCGCGAGATGGGTCACGAGAGTGGTCGTGCCGCAGCCGCCGAGCGAGCGGACCACGGCGATCATCGGGGCAAGGCCAGTTTCTGCCGCAGAATCCTCGCTCGCCTCGACCAGCCTCAGCGAAGCCTGGAGAATCTCGGCGGGATCGAGCGGCTTGGCGACCACGTCGCAGACGCCCTGGCGCAGGACCGTCCGCACCACCGAGACATTGGCGTTGGACAGGGCCACGATCTGCGGCAGGCCCGGCTTGCGCGCCTTGACCTGCTCGATCCGGCGCATCGAGCGCTCCTCTTCGGGATCGACTTCGATCAGGATGACTTCCGCGCGATCGACGATCTGGCTCGGGATCGGATCGGCGACGCCCAGCGCAACCAGCTCGGCATCGTGCAGCCAGCCGGTTCCTTCCGTCCGTTCGAGCTTCTCGATCTCTTCGGGACTCGCAACGACAGTGATACGCGGGGCTCGCAATTCGCGTTCCTTTCCGAGAAAATGGTTGGCTTGGTGCCCGGTCATGAATCACATCCGTCGCTTGATTTCTCTTCGTAACATGCGCCCCGGCCATCTTCTTGCGTAATCGTATAAGGCGCCGCGGGCAAACCCCATGTAGCACCGAACAAGACCGTCAGGATCGGCTGGAATTCCATGTCCCTAAGTCGCACAGTTATAAACGGTGCCACATCGGGACCACTTGGATCGCCGGCAAAGCCCAATCCGGAGTTGCCATAGACGATTTCCACGTTTTCGGCGGTCAGCGTCGGCATGTAATCGTCCATCCGATCGACAATTTCGGCGAATGCGGTGCTGTCCGGATTGAGATCGAATGAGTCCACCGGCGTGGAAAGCCAATCGCAGGTAACGCTCGAACCGGTCTGGGTGCATTCGACGCCGGGAAAATAGCTTTCGTCGACCGGCTGCCCCTGACCCACGCCGCTGCTCAGCGAATAGGAATAGGTGACGAGGCCCTGCGGCACCATGTCGGTGACCGCGGCCACCCGAGCCCCGGCCTGGGTCGCCTTTTCCGCGCGGTTAACCTCGAGGAAATAGCGCCCGCCATCGATGATCCCGAAGAAGAACGCGACCACGACCGGCAGCACCAGGGCGAATTCCGCCGCGCTGTTGCCGCTTGTATTGCTGATGAAGCCCGGCCGCATCGTCAGAACCCCATCACCGGGCTCTGGGCCTCGGCATTGAGCGTCGCGCCGTCGAGGAAACCGAGGAACGGGAAGGACGAAAACAGCGCCGGATAGGGCGCCGCGGCCGAGACGGTGACTCGCATGGCCTGCGGAATGACGGTCTCGACCGGGTTGCCCTCTTCGTCTTCGGTGATCTCGGTCCGCGAGTGGTTCGAATAGATGCCCTGGCCGGAAAAGCTCTCGCCCTCGACGCATTCGACGGTGACGGTGACGCTGGCGTCGTCGGTCCAGCCGCGCACCACGGGATCGCTCCCGCCGACTGCTCCGGTGCGGGTAAGCGACTGGATATTCGCTTCCGTGCCGCTGTCCACGCCGGACTCGCAATCGTAATTGGTGAAACTCAGCCGCCCGGCATAGCGCGAGCCGTCGCGCACCGACTTGATCACCTGGTGTTCGGACCAGAAGAAATGGCCCATCTCCACGCCTCCGAACAGGATGACGGTCAACAACGGCAGCATCAGCGCCATTTCGGCGGCGGCGACGCCCGAGCTGTCCTTGCGGAATCCGGGGCGCGCGCGTTTCATCGGATCAGGTACGGGATATCCCGCCTCACCACCGGGTTTGTCCCGGCATCGCCCCCGATATCGACCGCGCGGATGATCTCGACATAGACGTCGTTGGCGTCGGTCATCTTCTCCGAGCTTGAGCTGCTGGTCCGCCGCCGCGTGAAAGACGGTTCGACCAGGAACAATTCCATCCACTGGCCGACCGCGACATTATCCCTTTGGCCTTGAACGCCTTCTGCGGCGCAGTTGATCACCGCCGCGGTAATCTTGCGGCGGTTCGCATCTCCAGCTGCCCGGCAATATGGCTGGGAATGAGCGTGATTGGTGGACGCCGTGTGCTCGCCCGCAGTCGGGTTCGCGATTTCCCACTCATAGACTTCATAACGGGTCACATCGCTGGCGAGCCCGGTCTCGGTTTCCCATTCGCCGGGTTCCCAGCCAAAATTGACCTTGAAAAAGGCGTCCCGGTCCCAGTTCCCCGTTCCGACGATTCCGTATCCGTCGCCGGACGCGCAACTGCCGGCCTCGCTCCAGGCATGGCAGGTGTCGCGCGGCAGGCCCATGACGTCGATCGCATCGCGCTGTGCCGCGGTGAGAAGTGTGTCCGATGTGGGCCGGTAAGGCGCGGCTGACTGCACCCAACCATTGCCGGTGATGCCGCACTGATTCCGGTGAACCAAATCCTTGCGGACATTGGCCGCGGCCGAGCAGTTCTCCGCTCCATCGGGACACGTGTTCGCGCCATTAACATCGAGGTCGAACCGCGTGTTGAGCGCATTGAAGACGACATCCTGGAGCCCCGGTTCGGTGGACACGCCGGTGCCCGGAACACATTCGCCGGGCTGGTTGTCATGACCGAGTGATCGCGCCAAATTCGCTGCACCGTTGCCCAGCCCGTTGCGCAGGAATCCGAAATTGCCCGGCGCTCCGGCATCGTCGGTAATCAGTTTGAGCCCGACCCCGACATAATCGTCGGCGCTGAAATTGACCAAATCCTCGTCGCCCGAATCCTCGAACGGATTGCAGATCATTACCGGCGGGGTGTTGCAGATCGCCGAGCCGAGCGAGGCCGATGCCTCCGCGATGATCTCGCCCGAACGGAAAAAGCCGGCCAGCGGGGTGATCCCGAACACCGCCTCGCGCGGGGCAACCCGCACCGTGACGACGGTTGCCGCCGCATCGTCGGCCGTCTCGGCGCCGAATGTGTCGGGCGCCTGGTTATAGCCATCATAGAAGGTGAAGCCGTTGTCCGGATCGATCGCGAGCGCGACGCCCGAACCGTCGTTCGACATCCGGGTGAAGTTCTCGACCAGCAAGGTCGCGGCGTCTTCTGCCCGGTCGATCGCGCCTTCATTGCCGTCGAGCTGGGTGGCGGCGGCGAGAGCGGCCTGGTCGGCCGCGTTCTGCAACTCGCTGTCGAGCGCGGTCATCCGCGTCCAGTCCCACGCCACGCCGACGATCGCGACGAGCACGAACAGGGTTACCCCATAGAAGGCCGCAACTGCGGCGGAGTCGTCCTTGATGAATGCCCTGGCGAAACGGGCGCAGCGCCCGTTCGCCCTGGACGCTAGGGCAGGGCCGGTTTCGGTTCGCGGTTCAAGTCCTGATCCAGACGGCATCGGCCACCATACCCCATAAGATTAGTTCGAACCGGAAGAGCTGCTGCTGGAGGAGGAGCCGCTACCGCTGCTGCTGCTGCCGCCCACGCTGGTGGTCTCGGGCTCCTTGACCTGGTCGGTCCGATAGCGTTCGACCGCGGCCGCGCCGACCTCGCCATCGGCTACAGGAACGGGATCGTCGTAAACCGGCTCCGGATCGATCACCTGCGCCATAAAGGTCTGGCGGGTGTTTTCGCCGAACTTGATATTGTTGCTCTGTTCGAGCGCGGACTGCGCCGCGCAACCGCCGAGCAATGCCAGGACAGCCGGGATGGAAGCGGCCTTGAGGAGATCAGTATTCATAATCGTCGAGCTCCGTTGGCGAAGTCTGGGTTCCGGAATTATCGTCGCTGCGCTTGAACGGCTCACCCAGCAGGATGGCTTCCGCGGCAACCGGATCCTCGATCGCATCGGTCGGCAGCTTGACCTGGCTCGGCTTGATCGGCGCGACCAGCCGCGGCGTCACCACGATCAGCAGTTCGGTTTCGCCCTGCTGGAACTCGGTCGACCTGAACAGGGCGCCGATGATCGGGATCGAGCCGAGCAGCGGGACCTGGTTGATCGTGGTCCGGAAATCCTCCTGGATCAGCCCGGCGATGGCGAAGCTCTCGCCGTCGCGCAGTTCCAGCGTCGTGCTGGCGCGGCGGGTCTGGAGGCCGGGAATCGAAATCCCGTTGATCTGGACCGAGGCCGCGGGGTCGATCGAACTGACTTCGGGTACGACCTTGAGATTGATGGTCTTGTCGCTGAGCACGGTCGGGGTAAAGCCGAGGCTGACGCCGAACGGCTTGAACTGGACGGAAATGCTGGCAACCCCGTCACCGCCGCTGCGGCCGGATTGCGCGACCGGCACGGGGAACTCGCCGCCGGCCAGGAACGACGCCGTCTCGCCCGACAGGGCGACCAGGGTCGGTTCCGCCAGGGTCTTGGCGTAGCCCTTGCTTTCGAGCACGTTGAGATAGGATTCGAAATCTAGGCCGATGGCGGAGAAAGTCTTGCCGAACACGCCGAAGCTGTTGCTGACATTCGCGAGGCCGAAAATCGTGCCGGGGCCGTCCGGATTCGCGTTGAGCGAGGCGCCCGCGCCGATCGCGGCGTTGAACGATCCATCAGGGTCGGAAATGAAATTGCCGACGCCGACATCCTCGCCGATTTCGCGGCGGACTTCGGCGAACTTGACCTCGAGCATGACCTGCTGGCTGCCGCCGATCCCGACGAGGTTGACGACATCCTCGCCGGCATAGGTCTGTGCCAGCCGCACCGCCCGGTCTACCTCGCCGGCATCGCTGGCGAGGCCGGTCAGGACGATCGAGGTGCCCGAGATCGAAGGCCTGATCTGGCTGCCGGGAAGCAATTTGTCGATCTGGGTCTGCAACGCCGCGACATCGGGGCCGACCGCGATATCCATCACGGCGATCACCCTGCCCCCGGTATCGTACAGGGTCAGGCTGGTGGTGCCGATCGAACGGCCGAGCACATAGATCGACCGGTCGGTGAGCGGCAGCACATCGGCGATTTCCGAATTGCCGATCATGGCCCGGTCGATCGGCCGGTCGGCCTGAACGACTTCGCTCTTGTTCAAGGGGATGTCGAGCGATCCGACATGGAGACTGTCGGCCACCACCTGCGCGGCAACCGGCAGCGGGCAGGCAAGCGCCCCCATCAGCGAGGCGGCAATGGCGATACGCCAGCTCGGATTAGTTCTGGCCATAACGCTCCACCTGGTAATCTGTGCTCTGGACACCGCGATAGACTTCCATTGTAGGACCTCTCCTGCGGGGCGGAGCGGGCTGGGCCTGCTGGCTCGTGGCGGCAACCGCCTGTGCCGGCGGAGCCGAATAGGCGAACACGCCCGCGCCGCCAAGATCGCGCGGCGTAACGACTTCGGGGAAGCCGACGAGCTGGTTTTCGACATTGCGCAGAGCCAGCGTCAGCCGGCCGATCTGGCTGGCGAGCGTGAGCTTCTGGGCATCGAGCTGGGTGACGAGCAGGGTCGCGCTGTCGGCCACCGCCGGCTCGGTATTGCGCTCGCTCGACTTGCGATCGATCGCGAGGACCTGGACGTTTTCGAGGACCACGGTGGTCATCCGGTCGTCGCCGCCGCGCTCTGCCCCGGGGATCTGCCGGGTCAGGAAAACATCGACGACATCGCCGGGGGTCACGAAGCCGGCCACGCCGTTCACTTCGTTGACCGGGACCGTGATGGCCCGCAAGTCGTCGGGAATATTCTTCGAGAGGACCGCGCGGTCGGAAATGCGTTCGCGCAGGATCGGCTCGCCGGCCAGGATCGGGCGGATCGCCACCCTTCCGGAATTCGCGATATTGCCGAGCTGGCGGAAGGCGCCCGGAGGCACGGATTGTTCGGGCCAGGCGACCATTCGCGTATTCTCGCGGGTCAGCGCTGTGCCAAAGTCGAGATTCTGCCGTGCGACGGCGATCTGGACCATTTCGCCAGACGGCGCAGCGGCCTGTTGCCGCTCCTCGACACCGGTGAACCAGGAATTGACCAGGTAAACAGCCAGCAGGCCGACCAGCAGGGCAATCCCGATTATGATCAGATTACGGCGTTCCAACGGCTCCCCCCTAAGCAGTGAGGCCTGGAGTGTAACAGGCCCGCAGCAATTAAGCTACGGGCCTGTTTCCCAAATGTCGTTCAAGACAAATCAGGGAGTCGGTGCGTTGTTGTTGATCACTTCAGCAGTGCTCGACATGGCGCCACCGATTGCATTCGAGAGAGCCAGGGCGCCGACAACGATAACGCCGCCGATGATGACGAGGATCAGAGCATATTCGGCAGCCGAAGCGCCGCTCTCATCGCGCAGGAAGGTTTTTGCAAAGTTAAGCATTGGTACTACCCCATTCAAAGCGAACCAGGCATGATTGCCGGCCGCAGATTCTCAAAAAGGCCCCGGCATCTATTTCCGGCTAGCCCTGTCCGCCCGGGATAGTTTTCGGTACCAGCGCGACCATTCTTGCAATTCCTGAAGCGATAATCGCACCGGACCGAATGGACTGGATCCCCAACGGAACTGGGGAAAAGCTCATATATTGCACCTGCACAGTCAACTTTCCTAACAAGGGAAAATTTGTTTCTCCAGTTTTCAATGGGTTATTGCGACAGACTGTTAACTATCGCGGTTAAGGCAAATGGCTAACGAACTGACGGCCACTTTCCCGGCGACAACGCTTTCGCAATGATTCGGAAGTTAACATATCGCGATTCTTGATTCTCGCCCGCAATGCAGCGACGACCTGCCCTTGCCATCCTGGCAGAAGTGGCGGGGATGCTTGCCGGCTGGAAAGCAAGTGGAACGAGGGACGACAGACATGCACAGGCGTTTGCCGTTCTTCTCCCTCGCGGAGGACCGGCCGGTTTTCATTGGCGTGGTCCTGGTGTGGGCGGTGGTTGCAGCCCTGCTCGCGATCAGGGGCGTTTCCGTATTCCGCCCGGAAGCAACGCTCAGCAACCTTTTGCTCTTCGGATCGGCGCTGGCTTTTTTCGTTCTACCGGCATTCCTCCTCCGCCTGTGGCGCGAGCGGCCGGATTATCCGGTTCGGGACGCGATCAAGCTGCTCAGGAGCGAATCGGTCTGTTCGGCTCTCAAAAGGGCTCTGCCGATGCTGATCGCGCTGGTGGTCTTCTTGCCTTCCTTTTCTGCGATGAAAAGCGCGATCCCGCTGTTCCAGGATTTTGTCTGGGACGCCGCCTTCATCGAGTGGGACCGATGGCTGCATGGCGACGATCCCTGGCGGCTGATGCAACCGGCGCTGGGCTATCCGATCGTAACCTCGGGCTTCTCCTCACTTTATCATCTGTGGATCCTGCTGATCTACGGAGGAGGAATCTACTTTGCGGTGTTTGAAACCGATCGTGAACTCAGGTCGAGGTTCTTCATCGCGAATTTCGCGATCTGGGTGGTGATCGGCAGCATTCTGGCGACGTTGCTGGCTTCTGTCGGACCCTGCTTCATAGGTCCGATGCTCGGCAACGACCATTTTGCGGAACAGATGGCCTACCTCAATGCGGCCAATGAGCAATACCCGGTATTTGTCCTGTCGGTGCAAGACACATTGCTTGAATGGCACAGGGAGGGAAACTACGGCCTCGGCCGCGGGATCTCCGCGATGCCGTCGATGCATGTCGCGCTGGCCTTCCTGTTCTGGCTGGCGATGCGCCGCAAATCGCGCCTGCTCGGCCTGGTGTTCGGCGGGTTTTTCCTCGTCACCCTGATCGGATCGGTCCACCTCGCCTATCACTATGCGGTCGACGGCTATCTCGCGATTATCGTCACGCTCGCGATCTGGATCGGGTCGGGGCCGATTGCGCGCAGGATCGTTCCGGACGGGGCCAGGCAAGCCCCTGGCGGGATAAACGGATAGAAGCTCAGGGAAAATCCGGCGAACCGCCGTTCAGGCCCATTGCCGGCTTGGTATCCGCCAGGGGGATTCTTCGCGCGAACCCGGGATCGGGCGCGACGCCAGCTCGTCGCCGCACACCGTGCAATTATAGGCCTTCGGGAACATCACCGGCCGGTCGCCAGCGTCGTCATTCGCGGATCGCGCGCGATCATCCGCGGCATGGCCACCGCAATGGCTCTGCACCCACGATTTGCACCGTGCGCACCAATGGACGGTAATCCTACCTGCCATTGCAACCCCCAACCTTGTTATCTTTCCTGCAAGCTTAGACTCCGATGAAATATTCGCAAGCCGGTTTCTTGCGATTTCCCCCGCTAATGGCCGGCGCGGGCGGCAAGGGTTTTTCAATACTCTTCGGGCATTGAGGCTGCATGAGCAATGCCCTGATAGCCTCGATCGGTCTGCTGTTGAAGATTGGCGGCGTGGCCCTCGTCGTGAACGAGATCCGCGGCCTCGTGCTCGCCGCGCCGGTCCTGTACGGGATCTACCAGGCCGGCGGCACGCTCATGGCGATCTGGATCGGGATCTGCTCCCTGGCCGGAATCGCGTTGTCGGTCGTCGTCCCGCTGGTCGCCGGGCGGAAGCTCAACCGGCTGCTTGTGCAAAAGCGCGAACAGCAGCTGGCGCGCGCCGGCTGAGCACCGGTCCCGCGCTTCAGAAGCCGTAATAGATCGGGTCTGCGGGCGGTTCACCCTCGGGGACAAGCAAATGGTCGCCCCAGCGCAGCCGCGCCGTGCCACCGCTCCATTCATGCCGCCCCTCGGCCAGCGGGAACGCCGACCCGCAGGGACCTTCCGATCCATCGATTGATCGCACCCCGGCACATTCCAAAGTGTAGGTCCCGGCGATAACCAACGCAAATTCGCCTTCGGCAGCGTCGAGCGCCTTGCCCGCCACCCAAAGCGGCCCCCAATGCCGGATGTAATTGTCGCGCAGCGCCGCGACGTCTTCCCCATGCAGCATCGGACCGTCCCACTCCGCAGCCGGATCGAGCGCGGCCTCCAGCACGGGCGTGTTCGCGATGACCAAAAGCGGCTGGCGGCGGCTGATCAGCGGGGCGAGCACCGGCTTTCCGCGCGCTACGACCCCTTCGACGCCCCAGGTCGACATCAGGAAGCCGACTTTCGGATAGGAGGGCAGCATGCCGTTGCGGTCGATATAACCGACCGGGTCCGGGAAGATCCGCTGCGCCTCGCGGGCGACCTGCCTTTGCGCCGACTGGTCGCGCGGCCAGTCCTGCGAAAATTGCATCAGCATGGTTATCGCCATGCCTGCAAGCATCGCATTGCGGCTCAACCGGCTTTGGATCCTGGTTACGGCGAACGCGGCGAGGATCGCGGCAGGCAGGAAGATGAAGGGCAGGAAATATGGGAAAGCGTTGCGATAGAATGCCAGCGACACGAGTGGCAGGGCGAGGAGCAACAGGGCCGCTCCCTTGGCCCTGCTTCCTGACAATGCCTCCTTGAACGCCAGCAAGACTCCGCCAAGGGCCAGCCCGACCGACAGGAAACCGAGCATTGCCCAGCGGGCGATATAATGGCCGCGGGGAAACCACTCGTTGGTCAACACGACTTTCTCGACGATCTGTTCGCCCTGCACTGCCGCGGCGGCAGTCTTGCCGGCGACCTCCGGCGCCGACGAAGCAGCTGCAGGCGCAAGCAAGCCCACATGGACGAACCACAATATCGCTGCAGTCACCAGCAATGACGCGAGGGCAACCGCAAAGCCTGCGATCACCTGTCCGCGTGCTTGCACAGCGCCCCAGCGCCAGGCCAGGGCCGCGGCAAATGCAGGCAAGAACAGCACGGACTTCAAGGTGACCATCAACCCCAGCGCGGCAAGAATACCCGCGGCAAGTGCCGCGCGCCAACTGAGCGAGCTGCAAAACAGCAGCGCCAGCGATGCCATCATCAGGCTTCCCGCCAGCGGATCGGCCCGGAAACTCATGCCGTGGGCCAGCGCATATCCCGCCGCAATCCAGGCCACGGGCGCGAACAGGGCCGAGACAGGATCGCTGAACAGGCGCGCGATCCGGTAGACGCAATAAAGCGACACCATTTCGCAGGCGAACATCGCCAGCCGGCCGGCGAGGATCCGGTCGGGATCGTCCAGCGGCAGCAGGGCAATAGGCCACAAGAGCTGGACCGGAAAGGTCTGGACCGGCTCGGTCAGGGTTCCGGCAAGGTAGCTATGCACTTGGCTGAGGAAGAAATATTCGTCCCAATTGATGTTCAGCCGCACCAGCAGGACCAGCTGGAGAACGGCGAACAGGGCAAACATGCCCGCCAGCGGCAATTCGCTTTTGCGCAGTTGGAACGGCCACTTCATGCTGGAGGATTGCTACCGGGTCCGGGCGCGATAGGCAAAGGCACCTGGTTCAATCTTCAGGCTTATGCCCATCATCGGAGCGCATCTGGTGATCCTCGATCCGCTGGATGCGCCGCAACACCTGCTCGATCAGCTTGCGATTGGCTCCGACCAGGTCGGCAACCACACCCAGCAGGATCGAAAGCCCGCCCAGCACCATCAGCCCGACCCCGAGGATCAGCGACTGGATATGCCCCTGGCCCTGGTCGGTAGCCAGGAAATAGAGGAACCGCAGGATCGGAATGGTCCCGCCGAGGACCAGCAGGATCCCGATGAAAACGAATACCCGCAGCGCATTGTACATTGCATAGGCGCGCAGGATCGTGGTGCCGGTATTGGAAAGGAAATGCGGTATGGAATTGAACAGGCGCGAAGGCCGGACCGGACCATTGGTGCGGACCGGCACCGCCACCACCGACAGGCGCTTTCGTCCAGCCTGAACCAGCATTTCGGTGGTATAGGAAAAGTCCGACGCCACGAAGATCTGGCAGGCGGCTTCGCGGCTCATCGCCCTGAAGCCGCTGACCGCATCCTTCACACCAATCCCGGACAGCCGCCTGACCACGGCGCTTCCCAGGCGCTGCAAGCCGCGCTTGCCGGAGCCGAAATGGACATTGTCGCCCACTCCGCGATCGCCGATCACCAGGTCGGCGGTTCCGTCCAGGATGGGCTCGACCAGGGCCGGGATGTCGCGCCCGTCATACTGGTTGTCAGCATCGGTGTTGACGATGATGTCCGCGCCTTGGGCGATGGCGAATTCGAGTCCGCTGGTGAACGCTGCCGCCAAGCCCCGATTGCGGCGGTGCCTGACGATGTGATGGACCCCGAGCGCTTTCGCCTTTTCAGCGGTGCCGTCGCTGCTGCCATCGTCGATCAGCAAATATTCGATTGTATCGATTCCGGCGATCGCCTTGGGCAGGTCCGCGATCGTCGCTTCGAGGTGATCGGCTTCGTTGAACGCGGGAATCTGGATGATCAGCTTGGCCATTCGGCATCTAACCCCGAAATGGACTGTGAAGCCAGCCAATCCAGTTAGGGATTTGTTAACCATAATCCCGCATTCCTTGTCACCCGCGAGGGTTGATCAAGGAGCAAGTGACATGGCCTATTATTTTTTGACGCCGGTACGCGTGTGGCGCCACAGGTCATGCCTCAAGCGCAAACTCGCTGAATTGCGCAATGCCGAGGCCTGCCGCGTGCAATTCGCGCTTTAATCCGGCTTTCCAAAGCTCCGGGTTCGATTCCGGCGTCAATAGACCCAATCGATGGTCGAGGTGGGCCTGGAGCAGATCATGATCTCCAGCTCTTCGGCAATGCTCCTGAAACGCCGCGCGGCTTCGAGCTTGAGCCCCTTCACATTCGGCAACAGCGATTCTTCGGCTTCACGGACCAGTGCGTCGGCACGTTCGCGATATTCGACAACGGTTTCCATTTTGCATCTCCGGCTATCGGTCGGACGACCACCCAGTCACCGGATTTGCCACGCTTGGGAAGCGGGGAATCCGCAAAGTCTCAACTCGGGAACAGTCAGGGCCAAAGTGTTAACGCGCGAAGCCGGACTTGCCGGAGATCGAGGACCCTTGCCTGGTGGAGGCTGCGGATCGATGCCGGCAATATCCCGTGAAGCGTACTTGCGGACAGCCACGCCGCGGAATCAATGCCGCAACGCTGTTCTGGGATGAGACAGCCAATCCAAGGCCTCTGGACGTCCGCAAGGCCGCCAAGCTAATTTGGACTCTCTTGACCGGAGCGCAGGATGCCCAATGCCTACGTCATAAAGGCGGACGAATTGTTCGCTCTCAATTTCCTGACGACGGCCGATCCGCGCCCGCAATCGGTAGACTGGATCGATCGCGGTACCGACAAGGTGCTCAAACCATCTTCGGTCGAGGTGCTGCTGAGGACCCTTGACGAAGACATCGTCTCGCGCAGCGTCGCCCGGCTTCACCGTAACGCAGGCTTGAGAGCCAATTTCCGCACCGAATCCGAGCGCAACAAGTTTGCGACCGCCTTTGCTTCCGCCAAGGAATTGCAGGTTTCGACGGCGCATAGCCACACGACCGCGCTGTTCGAAGATCGCAACGCCGCAATGCGGGCGCTGAAGGCCCTGCGATCGGCGGGGGTAGCGGACGAGTCGGTTTCGCTGATGGCGCGGGCCAACGAATTCCTGGGAGCCGATGTATTCGATCATGCCGGACATTCACGGTCGAGCGTGGCCTATTCCGTGGCCGGGGGAAGCGTCACCGGGCTACTGTTCGGCATGATGATCCTGGCCTTGCCTGAGATCGGCATTCTCGCGGCCATTGGCACCCTGGCAACCTCGACCGGATCGAGCTTCGCCGTCTTCAGTTCGATCGCGGGAGCGACCGGGGGCGCGCTCGCCCGGATGCTGAGCGACAATGATGTCGATGGAGTAGCATCCGAAAAATTCGCCCAGATCATCCATAGCGGCAAGATTTACGTGTCGGTCGGCCCTGGCATCGACAAGGACCTGCGCGATCAGGTCGTCGCGATCCTGCGGGACAATGGTGGCAAGCTGACCTTGCGAGGCGCAACCGCCTCGGCGGTGAAATCGATCAACCCTGCGTATTGAGAGAACCGCTCGGCGAGCGATGCGATGCGACCCCATGGATTGCTGGTCTCTCACCGGACCGATGTTCAAAATGGGAATGGTGGGCGATGACAGGCTCGAACTGCCGACCCTCTCGGTGTAAACGAGATGCTCTACCAACTGAGCTAATCGCCCTTCGCTCTCAAGCGAGGGCGCGCCCCTAGCTTATCTTGCGGCCAAGGGGAAGCTGGTTTGCCGAGTTTGACAGGAATAGGAGAGAGCACGATGAAAATAAGCAACGGAACGCTGGTGCTAGTGGCTGATGGATCCAAACTGCTCCTGTTCCGCAACGAGGGTGACGAGAAATTTCCCGTACTCGAAACGCTGGCGCATGAAGTGGCGGACAATCCGCCTACCAGCGAGCAAGGTGCCGACCGGCCGGGCCGCAGCTTTTCGAGCTCGAGCGACCGGCGCAGCGCCTATGGTGACACCGATTGGCACCAGCAGTCGGAAGACGATTTCGCCCGCCATGCAGCCGGAATTTTGGAAAAGGCCGCGCAGCAGGAAGGCGGCGTCCCGGTCATAGTCGCGGCTGCGCCCAGGACCCTGGGCGAGTTGCGCAAGCACTACGGCCGGGAAACGCAAAGTCGCCTGCAAGGCGAAATCGCCAAGGACCTCGCCAACCAGGAAACCGATGGCATCATCAAGGTAATTGTCGCGCAACCCGAGGCCTGAAGCCAGGACTGCGGTGGAACACCAATTCAGTTGCGCTGCCGCCTTGCCGAGTTCGGCGAGATAGCACGCCAACCCGTCCGCCGCCCGAAACCGATCTTGCCGCCGATGGCAAGGAGGAAACGGGTCTCGATGCCGCAATGCTTCTTGATCCGCCGTTGCGATGCTAGGCCCGTGCGGTAGGAAGAGGGACAAATGGAACCTGAACTCGCGAAGGCCTCGGCGCTCTCGGGCCGCAAGCTCGATTTCGGCTGCGGGCCCAACAAGCCGCCGGGCTATATAGGCATGGATATCTACCCCTCAGCCGTGGTCGACGTGGTGCATGATTTCGACGCTTTCCCCTATCCATTCGAAGACAATTCCTTCGCCGAAGTCCGATGTTACAACTCGCTCGAACATGTCGCCGACTTCATTGCCAGCGTGGTCGAGATCCACCGGATATTGCAGCCGGGCGGCATGTTGAAGGTGCTGTGCCCGCATTATTCGGGACCCGATGCCTATCGCGACCCGACCCACAGGACCTTCTTCGCCTACACTACCTTCGACCGCTTCACCGGCGAGACCGATTACGCCACAAGGCACGCCGGGATGTTCAGGATGAGGAAGCGCATTTTCGGCGTGCCCGAAGGCCGCGGACATGGCCTCGCGGCAATTCCCAAGGCCTTCGGAAACCGTTTCCCGGAGCTTTACGAACGCTATCTTTGCTGGATGATGCCCGCCAAGGCGATCTATTACGAACTGGAGGCGATCAAGCCGCAAGGCTGAACGTCGCCGCTTACACCAGCTGCGCAGCCGCCTTGCCGAGTTCGGCGAAATAGCGCGCCATCCCGTCCGCCGCTCGGTCGGTCAGCGCGATGAAGGCGCGACGGCGATCGGCTTCGTCCTCGACCCGTTCGAGCAGCCCGGCCTCGGTCATCTGCGCGATCCACCTCAGCGCCGTGGTCGGCGGCACACCCGAAGCGATGCACAGCGACGTGACCGAGACCCGCTCATGCTCGGCGCGCGCGGCGGTGAGGTCGAGCAGGATATCCCAGGCCGGGTCGGCGAACAGTTCGCCATCGAAAAAGCGCGCGCGCAATTGCCGCTGGCGGATGATCCGCCGCACCAGCCGCGGATCGGGCAGCGGCGGGCGCGCCGCGCGGGCGAGCCGCTCGCCCGGCTGCTCGCTGCCCTGCGCGGCGAAGGCTGGCGCCGGGCTCTCGAAGCGAAATACACTGTCTTCGGCAACGGAGCCCTGCTTCGCCTCGGGCTTTCCCGCGCCGATCCGCTCCAGCCGTTCGGCGATCTGGCCGACCTGCTCGGTCAGCCGCAACAGAACCAGCCGGTCTTCTTCCGACAGTTCGCGCAGCCGCAAATGCGGCAGCCGCGCCAGCACGCGACCGAGCGCGATAACGCGCTCGGCGCGGCCGGGGTCGACCAGCAATTGGGGATTGGACTGGTCGAGGCAGGCAAATACGTCGTCGAGCGCATCGACGCTGGTCGAAACGACCAGTTGCGCACCCGCATGGGCGACGCGCATGTCGAGCCGGGAAAGCGCGGCCAGCGCCGCCGCGTCGACTTGCGGGCAATCGAGCAGGACCACTTCGCCCAGCGGGCGGGCCTCGCCGGCGAGCAGATCGGCCAACGCGCCGCATTGCGCAATCCGCAATCCCGCCGCCGCCGCATCCTCGCGCAGATCCTCGCGCAAATGCGCGCGATCGGCAAAAATCGAGACCGCCAGCGGCAAGCCGGCCGCGTCATTCGCGGGTTCATAGGCAAAATCGGCCTGCGCCATCGCCACGACTCCTGTTCGACCTTGAGAACAGGATGAGAACAAAACGGGATTACGTCAAGTACAATTGCGTAGTCCGCGGCAGATCAGTCGACGAACGGGTCCTTCACCAGGATCGTGTCTTCGCGCTCGGGGCTGGTCGAAACCAGCGCCACCGGGGTATCGATCAATTCCTCGATTCGCCGGATATACTTGATCGCCTGCGCCGGGAGCTCGGCCCAGCTGCGCGCGCCGGCGGTGGTCTCGCTCCAGCCCGCCATGGTCTCGTAGACCGGCTCGACTCGCGCCTGTTCGGCTGAATGCGACGGGAAATAGTCGAGCAGCTCGCCATCGAGCAGATAGCCGGTACAGATATTGACCTCGTCGAACCCGTCGAGCACGTCGAGCTTGGTCAGCGCGATCCCGGTAACGCCACTGATGGCGCAGCTCTGCCGCACCAGCACCGCATCGAACCAGCCGCAGCGCCGCTGGCGCCCGGTGACGGTGCCGAATTCATGCCCGCGCTCGCCCAGCCGCTGGCCGTTTGCGTCCTCGAGCTCGGTCGGGAACGGGCCCGAGCCGACGCGTGTGGTATAGGCCTTGACGATCCCGAGCACGAAGCCGGTCGCGCCCGGCCCCAGCCCGGAACCGGCGGCGGCGGTCCCCGCCACGGTGTTCGAACTGGTCACAAAGGGATAGGTGCCGTGGTCGACATCGAGCAGCATCCCCTGCGCCCCTTCGAACAATATGCGCTTGCCCTGGCGGCGGACCTCGTTGAGATCGCGCCATACCGGCCGCGCAAAGGGCAGCACGACCGGGGCAATCTCGGCCAGCTCGCGCTTCAGCCGTTCGCGATCGATCGGGCTTTCGCCGAAACCGGCGCGGACCGCGTCGTGATGGGCGCACAGGCGATCGATCTGCGGGTCGATCGCGTCGAGATGGGCAAGGTCGCAGACCCTGATCGCCCGGCGGCCGACCTTGTCCTCATAGGCCGGGCCGATCCCGCGGCGGGTGGTGCCGATCTTGAACTCGCTGGCATCCTCGCGCAGCCCGTCAAGGTCGCGGTGGAACGGCAGGATCAGCGGGCAATTGTCGGCGACATGGAGATTGTCGGGCGTGATTGTCAGCCCCTGGCCCCGCAATTTCTCGATCTCGTCGCGCAAGTGCCACGGATCGAGCACCACGCCGTTGCCGATCACCGAGAGCGTGCCCCGGACGATTCCCGAGGGCAGCAGGCTGAGCTTGTAAGTGGTGTTGCCGACCACCAGCGTGTGGCCGGCATTGTGCCCGCCCTGGTAACGGACCACCGCATCGGCGCGGCTGGCGAGCCAGTCGACGATCTTGCCCTTGCCCTCATCGCCCCATTGGGCGCCGATCACGGTGACATTGGCCAAGCGTCTGGTCCTTCCGATTCAAACCCGCGCGGCCCTAGGCGGGTTGTCGGCGAAGGGCAACAGGCCCGTCCGCCTGCCCGGTCAAGGGTGACACAGGTGACATGTCCAACACTTCGTGTCCGGGTTGAAACCCCCCTATCTTTCAATCGCTTGACCTGCCGAGAGTGACAGTCGGCCACTCCCGGGAAATTAAAATCTTCTTGCGTCCGGAAGAACGGGAATTTCCTACTGGCGCGACGCAGTGCAGCGCGCGGCACGGTGAGGTCACGACTTGTGGCATTCCGATCCATCAACCCCGGTTAGCGCAATCCGCCCAAGTAGGAAAACCGGCTGCCACTCGCACAGGCAAGGCAGGGTTAAGCTGCCCCGGGTGACAAAGCGCGACAATCCGCGACTGGCGTTCCATTCCCCGCTGGCTAGGTTTGTGTCGAAGGGGGCGAGTAAGGACGATTGCCATGCATTATCTTGCCTATGCCGCGAGCCTGCTATTCGTTTCCAGCCTTGCGCTGACCGGCGCCGATTCCGCTTCGGCCCAGCGCGAAGCCTCCCGGGTGGCAAGCGTTGCCGAGAGCGCCAAGCAGGCGCTCAAATACGGACCCGACAAGCTCCAGGAAGTCGACTACTGGGCGGGCCGCACCCGTAATGCCCCGCTGGTGGTGTTCGTCCATGGCGGGGGGTGGAAACGCGGCGACAAGCAGATGATGGACGGCTCGGCCAAGCTAAGCCACTGGCAGGAACTCGGCTATTCGGTCGCTTCGGTCAATTACCGGCTGGTGCCGGACAACACGGTCGAACAGCAGGCGCAGGATGTCGCCGATGCGGTCGCCTACCTCAAAGACAACGCCGCGCGGCTCGGCTTCGACGGCGAGCGGATCGCGCTGGTCGGGCACAGCGCCGGGGCGCATCTCGTCGCGCTGGTCGGCACCGATCCCCAATATTTCCGCCAGGCCGGGCTGGCGCTTGCCGACGTCGCCGGGATCGTCCCGCTCGACGGCGCGGCCTACGATGTCGCCTACCAGCTCGACCATGCCGGAATCCTGATGCGCGGGACCTATCGCCAGGCCTTCGGCAGCGATCCGGCGCGGCATCGCTCGCTCTCGCCGACGCTCCACGCGGCCGGCCCCAATGCGCCCGAATTCCTGATCCTGCACGTCCAGCGCGAGGATGCGCGCAAGCAGAGCGAGGATCTCGCCGCCGCGCTCCAAAAGGCCGGGACGCCGGCC
>NZ_DBNHSF010000052.1:0-6314 GCF_057143545.1 Candidatus Andeanibacterium sp. | reverse complement strand
GCGCCCGAGCCGCATAGCCACAACCCGTCGATCGGCATCTTGTAGCTCCCTGCGCCGAGTACCGGGCGCGCGGCCCACAGCTGGTCGAGGCTCATCCGCCCGTGAAAGATGTCGCCCCTTGCCAGGCCGAACTTGGCTTCGAGCGCGCGCGGCGTGTGGACCTGCCTGTGCAGCACCAGCTCGCGGAATCCCGGCGCGAAATGCTCGACTGTGTCCAACACCGCCTCGACCGCTTCGTCTTCGCTTTCTTCCGGCAGGTCCGGATCGCAATGCTGGCAGAACAGGCTCGCGACGTGCTGGCCGTCGGGCGCAAGGCTGTCGTCGACCAGGCTCGGGATCAGCATCTCGACAATCGGACGCTTCGAAAATCCGCCTTCGCGCGCGTCGCGATAGGCCTGGTCCATATAGTCGAGGCTCGGCGCCATGATGATCCCCGATCTCAAATGATCGCCCTCCTCGGGCAGGCTGGCAAAGCGCGGCAGGCCCGACAGCGCGACATTCATCCGCAGCGATCCGGCTCCGGCGCGGAAATGGTCCATCGCCCGGGCGAAATCCTCGGGCTGATGTTCGCGCGGCACGAGCTTCCTGAACAGCGGAATCGGGCCGCAATTGGCAATGACCCGCCTTGCCCGCACCTCTCCACCGTTGGCGAGCCTGATCCCGACCGCCTTGCCGCCTTCAACCAGCACCTGTTCGACCCGGGTCCCGGTCACGATCTCGGCCCCGGCCTCGCGCGCGGCCTCCGCCATCAGCTCGGTAATTCGGCCCATCCCGCCCCGGACATGGCCCCAGGCCCCCTGCTTCCCGTTCACTTCGCCGAACACGTGATGCAGCATGACATAGGCGCTGCCGGGCGAATCCGGCGAGGCGTAATTCCCCACCACCGCATCGAACCCGAAGGCGGCCTTGGTCGCTCCGCTTTCGAACCAGTCGTCGAGCAGTTCGCGGGCCGAGCGGGTGAACAGCGCCAGCACTTCGCGCTTGGCAGCGAGTGGCAGCTTCGCGAGCGACCTGCCCTGCAGCGCAGCATCGACAATCGCCGGGATCCCGCCGGTCACGTCCGGCGGAATCTTGAGCGCCAAATCGCGCAGCACTCCGGCGACCCGGTCGAGCATGGCATACCATTCGGGCAGCACTGCCGCATCCCGCTCCGAGAAGCGGGCGACTTCGGCCTGCGTTGCGGAAAGACCACCGCCCAGCCTGAGATAGTCACCCTCCGTCGCAGAGAGCGGCAGGAAATTGGACAACGGGCGTTCGATCACCCGATACCCGCGTCTGACAAGCTCCATGTCCGCGATGATTCGTGGCTGGAGCAGGCTGACCGTGTAACTCGCGGTGGAATTGCGGAAGCCGGGTGCAAATTCCTCGGTTACCGCCGCTCCACCGACGATATCTCTCGCTTCGTGGATTATTACTCGGTGTTTCGCACGTGCGAGATAGAAGGCGCAGGTCAAGCCGTTATGGCCGCCTCCGATGATGACTGCGTCGAGCATGATGGACAGGTGCCTGTCCGTTCACGCTCCGGCAAGGCCTGATTGCTAGGGCAGCGGTAACCAGAACAAAGATTCGAACGAAAGACGCTGTATGGGCCTGTTCAATGCGGAACTTTGCCGATCCTTTGCCATTGGCTTTGGGATCGGGACGATAGCGGTTATAATAGCCATCACTTCCCAATGGATGCCTACCTGATGAAGCTTCGCGCCTCCCTTGCCGCTATTGCCCTGCTGGCGACTGCCTGCCAGAGCCCGGCGCAGGCGGCGGAGAGCGTGGTGAAGGCGCCTGCAGCCACGGTGAAGGCGTCCGAAAGCGGCTCGCGCGCCACGGCGATCTTCGCCGGCGGGTGCTTCTGGGGCATCGAAGGCATTTTCAGCCACACCAAGGGCGTGATCAGTGCGGTTTCGGGCTATCACGGCGGCAACAAGGCGACGGCAAAGTACAGCCTGGTGTCGGCCGGGGGGACCGACCACGCGGAAGCGGTCAAGGTCGTCTATGATCCCGCGGTCGTGAGGTATGACCAACTCCTGCGGATCTTTTTTTCGGTCGGCGCGGACCCGACCACGCTTAATTACCAGGGCCCGGATCGCGGTACGCATTATCGCAGCGCGCTGATCCCCATGAATGCCGAACAGCGCAAGGTCGCCAGGGCCTATCTCGATCAACTCGGCAAGTCGGGCCTGTGGAGCAAGCCGATCGTCACCAGGATCGAGAGCTACAAGGCGTTTTACGAAGCCGAAGAATACCACCAGGATTACATGCTGAAGAACCCCAACCAGGGCTATATCGTCCGCTGGGACAGACCCAAGGTCGAAGGACTCAAGCAGCTTTATCCGGGGCTTTACCGGGCGACCTTCAAGACCGGCTGATTGCCGCGCGGGCAACACCTGCCTATATTCCATCAATGGCTGGTCACGAACATCACGAACATTCGGGCAAGAGCCTCGTCGATGCGGCGCGTGCAGCGCTGGTCGAAGGCGGCGAGCAATGGACCGACATGCGCGCCGACGTATTCGAGTCTCTGGCCGGGTTCGACAAGCCGGCATCGGCCTATGATATCGCCGAAAGCCTCTCGGCCAGCCGCGGCAAGCGGGTCGCCGCGAACAGCGTCTACCGGATTCTCGACCTGTTCGTGAAGAACAACCTCGCCAACCGGATCGAGAGCGCCAACGCCTATCTCGTCAACACCCATCCCGGCTGCCGCCACGACTGCATCTTCCTGATCTGCGACAATTGCGGCCAGGCCACCCATTTCGACGACGACAGGATTACCGGCGCGCTCAAGCAGGCGGGCCAGGCCAACGGCTTCGCCGACGTCCGCCCGGTGGTCGAATTGCGCGGCCTGTGCGATTCCTGCGCTGCCTGAACGGCCGCAAACTGGTTCATCGACTCGCCAGCTTCTCGCGTGTAAGCCCTTGGACATGAGTGTTAACCACGCCACGCCATTGCTCGACACGGTCAACCGGCCCGAAGACCTGAGAAAGCTCGAAAAGTCGCAACTGCGCCAGCTGGCCGACGAATTGCGCCAGGAGATGATCGACGTGGTCGGCCAGACCGGGGGACACCTTGGTTCCGGCCTCGGCGTGGTCGAACTGACGGTTGCGGTCCACTACGTGTTCAACACGCCGGAAGACCGGCTGGTCTGGGACGTCGGCCACCAGGCCTATCCGCACAAGATCATCACCGGCCGGCGCGACCGGATCCGCACGCTGCGGCAGGGCGGCGGCCTGTCCGGCTTCACCAAGCGCAGCGAGAGCGAATACGATCCCTTCGGCGCGGCCCACAGCTCGACCTCGATCTCGGCCGGGCTCGGATTTGCCGTGGCCAACAAGCTCAACGATCGCCCGGGCAAGGCCATCGCGGTGATCGGCGACGGCGCGATGTCGGCCGGCATGGCCTACGAGGCGATGAACAATGCCGAACAGGCGGGCAACCGGCTGGTCGTGATCCTCAACGACAACGACATGTCGATCGCCCCCCCGGTGGGCGGGCTCTCGGGTTATCTTGCGCGGCTGGTGTCCTCGGCCGAGTTCCTCGGCCTGCGCGAACTCGCCAAGAAGTTCGCCCGCAGGCTGCCCGCCCCGCTCCACCGGGCGGCGAAGAAGACCGACGAGTTTGCGCGCGGCATGGCGATGGGCGGGACACTGTTCGAGGAGCTGGGCTTCTATTACGTCGGCCCGATCGACGGGCATGATATGGACCAGCTCGTGCCGGTGCTCGAGAATGTCCGCGACGCTGCCGAAGGCCCTTGCCTCGTTCATGTCGTCACGCAGAAGGGCAAGGGTTACGGCCCTGCCGAGGCGAGCGCCGACAAGTACCACGGTGTGCAGAAATTCGACGTCATCACCGGCGAACAGGCCAAGAGTGCGGGCGGCCCGCCGGCCTACCAGAATGTGTTCGGCGAGACGCTGACAATGCTTGCCGACAGCGATCCGCGGATCTGCGCGATCACAGCGGCCATGCCTTCGGGCACCGGGGTCGACCGGTTCGCCCGGGCGCACCCGGATCGCGCCTTCGATGTCGGGATCGCCGAGCAGCACGGAGTGACCTTCGCCGCCGGCCTCGCCGCACAGGGCATGCGACCCTTCTGCGCGATCTATTCGACCTTCCTCCAGCGCGCTTACGACCAGGTCGTGCACGACGTCTGCATCCAGAACCTGCCGGTGCGTTTCGCGATCGACCGCGCCGGACTGGTCGGCGCCGACGGGGCGACCCACGCGGGCAGCTTCGACATCACCTATCTCGCCACCTTGCCCAACATGATCGTGATGGCACCCGCCGACGAGGCCGAGCTGGTCCATATGACCTATACCGCCGCTTGCCACGACAGCGGGCCGATCGCCTTCCGCTATCCGCGCGGCGGCGGCGTGGGCGTCGAGTTGCCGGAAATCCCGCAACAGCTGGAAATCGGCAAGGGCAGGGTCGTCCGCGAAGGCAGCAAGATCGCCCTGCTTTCGCTCGGCACGCGGCTCGCCGAAAGCCTCAAGGCGGCCGGCCAGCTCGAGGCCCGGGGCCTGTCGACCACGGTGGCCGACATGCGCTTCGCCAAGCCGCTCGACAGCGAGCTGATCCGCCAGCTGGCGCTGAGCCACGAAGTCGTCGTCACGATCGAGGAAGGCGCGATCGGCGGGCTCGGCGCGCATGTCCTGACGCTCGCCAGCGACGAAGGCCTGCTCGACAACGGACTCAAGATCCGCACGATGCGGCTGCCCGATATCTTCCAGGACCAGGACGCTCCGGACCGGCAATATGACGAGGCCGGGCTCAACGCCCCGCATATCGTCGAGACGGTCCTCAAGGCATTGCGCCACAATTCCGCCGGAGTGGAAGAGGCGCGGGCCTGACCCAGATGTCGAGGTTGCGGCGGCGCCTCGTGAAAGAACTCGCCGCCCTTGCCCTTGCCTATCTGCTGATGCTTGCAGGGTTCTATCTGCTCCAGCGCCATTTCATCTATCCCGCTCCGTCAACGCAGGCCGCCCTGCCGCCGGGGCATCAGCACGTGGTGCTCAAAACCGTCGATGGACTGGGCCTCGCGGCAGCCTGGCGCTCGGCGGTGGAGGGCAAGCCGACGATTGTGTTCTTTCACGGCAATGGCGACAATTGGGGCGGCGCGTCGGCGGCTACCGAGCACCTTGCCGCTGCGGGTTTCGGTGTGTTGTTGCCCGAATATCGCGGTTATTCCGGCAATCCGGGCAGCCCGAGCGAGGAGGGCTTGTACAACGACGGCCGAGCCGCGATCGGCTGGCTCGGCAAGCAGGGAATCCCGCCCAACCGCATCGTGATCGTTGGCAATTCAATCGGCTCTGGCGTCGCGACCCAGATGGCTTTGGAGTACGAATCCGCGGCTTTGGTGCTGATCTCGCCCTTCACCAGCCTGTCTGGAGTCGCCGGGGAGAAGATCTGGTGGGCGCCGGCAGCGCTGTTGGTGCGCGACAGGTTCGACAATCTCGCCAAGATCGGCCGTATCGATGCACCGGTACTGGTTCTGCACGGCGATGCCGACGATGTGATCCCCTTCGCGCACGCACGGCCGCTGGCGGAGGCTGCGCCTGACGGGACTTTCCTGCCCTTCGCGGGCATCGGCCATGAGCTGGCCTATACCGGCGCGGGCAAGGCGGCCTTGCGAAATTGGCTCGAAGCTAGATAAGCCATTTCCACACCCCCGCCGGGATGCCCGCCGCGTGGATATGCGCCCAGCTCGCCACCAGCCACAATGCCAGCCCCGCAAACCACAGCTTGAGCCCCAGGCCCGGCAACCTGCCCCATTGCGGAAGATAGCTGGTCTGCGCTTCCCAGTGCTTCCAGGCTTCGCCCAGCAGCGCTTCCTTCTTGCGGTCCTGCAGATAGGCGCCGAGCAGGGCCAGCAGCACGATCGCGCCGGCAAGGATGGTCGTCCGCTGGCTCCAGGAGAGGACGATGTGCCCCAGCCCCCACAGCGCGAAGCTCCACATCATCGGGTGGCGGGTCACCAGGAATGCGCCATGCGGCTTGGCGGCCGCGACCTTGGCCGCCGGCGTGTCGGGCAGAGCCGGATTGCCCTTGAACGAGCCGACCAGCAGCACCGCGGCGACGAGGGTGAGGAGGCTGGCGAGGATCCATTGCGCGTCCCCCGCCCAGCCGCCGGGGCCGCCATGGCCCGGCGGCGCAGCGCGGAAGGCGAGCACCATCCAGGCGAAGGCCGCCAGGCTGACCAGCGAATAGACGCCGAGGAAGCCCTTTTCGCCGAGCAGCTTCACCATCGGCGCGCGCAGCGGGTGCGACATCGCGAAATGGCTGCCGACAAAGGCGATCGAAGCGGCGACCAGCGAAACCAGCGCATC
>NZ_DBNHSF010000051.1:0-6190 GCF_057143545.1 Candidatus Andeanibacterium sp. | reverse complement strand
TGCTGCTGGTGCCCGACCATTATTTGTTCCGGATGCTCTATTCGCAAGGGGTCAGGCTGGAGGATCTGGGCGTCGGCAACAGCGACGCGGATCCGCGCAAAGCCTGGCGCATCCTGGCAGAAAACTATCATCTCTTCCGGGGCACACCTTCGCGGATATGGCTCGACTGGGTGTTTGTCGAGGCCTTCGGGATCGAATTCCGGCTCGAAGCCGAAACCGCCGACCTCTATTTCGACACCATCACCGAGGCGCTGCAGACAGACGCCTTTCGCCCGCGCGCGTTGTTCGAGCGCTACAATATCGAGGCGCTGGCGACGACCGAGAGCCCGCTCGATCCGCTCGCGCACCACCAGGCGATCCGCGAGGCTAACGATTCTGGGGGCTGGAGCGGCAAGGTCGTCACCGCCTATCGTCCCGATCCGGTGCTCGACCCCGAGTTCGAAGGCTTCCAGGCCAATCTCGACGCCTTCTCCGAGCTGACCGGCGAAGATTGCCGGACATGGACCGGCTATATCGCCGCGCATCGCCAGCGACGCCAGTTCTTCAAGGAGATGGGCGCGACCAGCAGCGACCACGGCCATCCGACCGCCATGACCGCCGATCTCGATCCCTACGAGGCGCAGGCCCTGTTCGAAAGGGTCAGCGCCGGCAATTTCACGCCCGAGGACGCCGAACTGTTCCGCGCCCAGATGCTCACCGAAATGGCCGCGCTCAGCATCGAGGACGGGCTGGTGATGCAGCTCCACCCCGGCAGCTTCCGCAACCACAACGCCCAGCTGTTCGCGGCAATGGGGCGCGACAAGGGCGCCGATATCCCGATGCGGACCGACTACGTCCACGCGCTCAAGCCGCTGCTCGATCGCTTCGGGACCGAGCGTAACCTCTCACTCATCCTGTTCACGCTCGACGAAAGCGCCTATGCGCGCGAACTCGCGCCGCTCGCGGGGCATTATCCATGCCTCAAGCTCGGTCCGGCGTGGTGGTTCCATGACAGCCCGGAAGGCATGCGCCGCTTCCGCCGGATGACGACCGAAACCGCCGGATTCTACAATACGGTCGGCTTCAACGACGATACCCGCGCCTTCCTCTCGATCCCGGCGCGGCACGACGTCGCACGGCGGGTGGATTGCGGCTTCCTCGCCGAACTGGTCGCCGAGCACCGGATCGAGGACTGGGAAGCTGCCGAACTGGCGCAGGACCTGGCCTACAAGCTGGCGAAACAGGCCTATCATCTGTGAGGCTTGCGCCTGCGAATCTCGAACGGCTCCCGCCGGACGTCGAACGCTTCGGCTACGACCGGGCGCGGCAGAAGGTCGGCATCGTCCATTTCGGGATCGGCGCGTTCCATCGGGCGCACCAGGCCTGGTACACCGATGCGGCGATGGAAGCGGGCGAGGAAGACTGGATGATTTCCGGAGTTTCCCTGCGGTCGGACACGGTGTTACGCCAGTTGGCCCCGCAGCTTGGCCTCTATTCGATCACCGAGCGCAGCGGCAGCGAGGCGCGGACCCGGATCGTCGGATCGGTGCGCGAGGTCCTGCTCGCTACGGAGGGTGCCAAGGCTATCGTTGCGCGGCTGGCCAGCGCCGACAGCCGCGTTGCGAGCCTGACCGTAACTGAAAAAGGCTATTGCATGGCTCCCGCTGGCGGGCTCGATAACGCGCTGGCGCGCAGGAGTTTCTATCCCGTGCTGGCCGCAGGGCTGGCTGCCCGAATGAACTCCGGCCTGCCCGGCCTCACGGTATTGAGCTGTGACAATCTCTCGGGCAATGGCACCGTGCTCAAACGGCTGATCCTCGAATGGAGCGCCTTCGAGAACCCGGACCTGGCTCGCTGGGTCGAGGAACACTGCCGCTTCCCCTCCTCGATGGTCGACCGGATCGTCCCGGCGACGACACCGGACGACCTCGACCTGATCGAAGCGAAGCTCGGCCTGCGCGACGAAGGCGCGGTGCTGACCGAGCGCTTCAGCCAATGGGTGATCGAAGACCGCTTCGCAGGATCGCGCCCGGCCTGGGAGAAACACGGCGCGCAATTCGTCGCCGATGTCGCGCCCTATGAAACCGCCAAGCTGCGCATGCTCAACGGCGCGCACTCCCTGCTCGCCTTTTGCGGGCTCGATCGTGGCTATGTCTTTGTCCACGAAGCGATCGCCGATCCTGGCCTCAGGACCCTGGTCGATCGGCTGATGCGCGAGGAAGCCGCCACCAGCTTCACGCCCGCCCAGGGGCAGGATCTCGCCGCCTACGCCGATGCCCTGATCAGGCGCTTTGCCGATCCCGCGCTCCAGCACCGGCTGATGCAGATCGCGATGGACGGGAGCCAGAAGATTCCCCCGCGCTGGCTGGCGACCCTGGCCGCCCACCAGCGCATGGGGAAGCGATGCCCGGTGATCCTGCAGGGGCTTGCCAAGTGGTTGCGCCATGTGCGCGGCGATCTGCGCGCGGTCGACGATCCGCTGGCGAGCAAGCTGGCAGCGCTGTGGAGCAGCGCGGGCGCGAGCGGAATTGGGCCCGCCCTGTTTGGCGAGAACGGGCTGTTCGCGGCGCATTGGCGGGCGGACGAAGAAGATTTGCATGCGATAGAAGAAGCACTCGGAGAGGTATGATGAAGCTCAAACTGGTCCTTGCGACCCTGTCGATATTGGCTGCAGGTCCGGTCGTGGCCCAGCAAGCCACGGACCCGGACGCGCGGGCGGCGGAACTGGTCGCGCAGATGACGCTCGATGAGAAGATCCGCCTCGTCCACGGCCACTACCCCAATCAGATGCCCGTGCGCCCCGAGGGCGTGCCGATGAGCGCGGGCTACGTGCCGGGCGTGGAGCGGCTGGGCATTCCGGCCCAGCGCATGACCGATGCCAGCCTCGGCGTGTCCGCCGCGCACCAGCACGAGCATGACAATACCGCCCTTCCCTCCGGCCTTGCACTGGCCGCAACCTGGGATCCGCGCATCGCCTATACCGGCGGTGCGACGATCGGCAGCGAAGCGCGCACGCGCGGTTTCAACGTGATGCTGGCGGGCGGAGTGAACCTGACGCGCGAACCGCGCGGCGGGCGCAATTTCGAATATGCGGGCGAGGATCCGCTGCTCGCCGGGATCATGGTCGGCCAGTCGGTCAAGGGCATCCAGTCCAACGAGATCGTCTCCACCATCAAGCATTTCGCGCTCAATGCGCAGGATCTTGGCCGCGATGTCATCAATGTGCAGATGGACGAGGCGGATATGCGCGAGAGCGACTTGCTCGCCTTCCAGAAAGCGATCGAGATCGCCGATCCGGGCGCGATCATGTGCGCCTATAACAAGGTGCGGGGCGATTATGCCTGCGAGAGCGCATGGCTGACTTCGGTCGCCCGCGACGAATGGGGCTGGGACGGCTGGATGATGTCCGATTGGGGCGCAGTCTATTCGACCGTGAAAGCGGTCAAATCCGGTCTCGACCAGGAAATGGGCGAAGAGCTCGACGAATGGGTCTGGTACGGGCAAATGCTGAAGGACGCGATCGGGACCGGCGCGGTTTCTGAAGCGGAACTCGACGCGATGGTGACGCGCATCCTGCGCTCCTATTTCGCCAAGGGGGTGATGGACAATCCGGTAAAGCCGGGCATGCAGCCCGACCTTTCGGCCCATGCCCATGTCCCGCTGGACGCTGCCCATAACGGCATCGTCCTGCTGAAGAACGAAGGCAATATCCTGCCGCTTGCCGCCAATGCCGATCGCATCGCGGTGATCGGCGGAGCGGCGCATATGGGCGTCTATTCCGGTGGCGGATCGAGCCAGGTGAAGCCCAAGGGCATCAAGCTGCTGCCGCCGCCCGTGCCGGCGCCGAGCTTCATCCGCGCGATCTATCTCCACCCTTCGCCGCCGCTCGACGCCATCCGCGAATACGCGGCAGGCGAAGTCTCATTCACAGAGGGGCGCGACATCGAGGCCGCGGTTGCGGCCGCCCGCTCCGCCGACATCGCCGTGGTGTTCGCCACCCAGTTCACCATGGAAGGCCAAGACGCCGCCATGGCGCTCGACGGCGAACAGGACGCCTTGATCGCCGCCGTGGCCGCGGCCAATCCGCGCACCATTGTGGTGCTGGAAACGGGCGGTGCCGTGAAGATGCCGTGGCTGGGCGCTGTGCCGGCTGTGGTCGAGGCCTGGTATCCGGGCGGTCGCGGCGGCGAAGCCATTGCCGACATCCTGTTTGGCAAGGTCAATCCGTCAGGGCGCCTGCCGATCACTTTCCCGGCGGACGAAAGCCAGCTGCCCAACCCGGTGCTGCCCGGATCGCTGCTGCCGCGCGGCAACGATGTCGGCAACACCCAGCCCGAGCCGTTCGATGTGACCTATCCCGAGGGCGCGGATGCGGGCTATCGCTGGTTCACCCGGACCGGTGCGAAGCCGTTGTTCCCCTTCGGGCACGGGCTGAGCTACACCAGCTTCGAGCATGGTTCGCTCTCCTTCGATGGCGAGCGCGCCAGCTTCACGGTGCGCAACACCGGCAGCCGCGCAGGCACCGACACGCCGCAGCTCTATCTGACGCCGCCGGGCGAACAGCCGCGGCTGGTCGGCTGGGCGCGCGCGGAGCTCGCGCCGGGCGAGCGCAGGACCTATTCGGTCGCCTTCGATCCGCGCTTCATCGCCAGCTTCGACGTGGCGGCCAAGGAATGGGTCGTGGCTCCCGGCCGATACCAGCTCCGAGTGGCGTCCTCCGCCACCGATCCCGGCCAGAGCATGGAAGTCGAACTGACGGCAATGCGCCTGCCCGTCGATTGGCAGCCTGTCGATCCGCTGGCCTCCGTCGGCCTCGCCGACTGAGCTAGTCTTCGCGGTGCGGCATGGGCGGGCGGAAGTCGGCCAGTGCCTGCACGGCGGGCCGCTCTTCCATCCGCGCGAGCCAGGCGATAATGTCGGGCGTCGCCTTCGCGTTGCACAGTTCCGGGACCAGCTGCGACATTCCCGGGACCATCGAATACCATTTGATGTCGGCCAGCGTGTAGAGATCGCCCATGATCCATTCGCGCCCATCGGCCAGCCGATCCTCGAGCTTGCGCGCGACATTGGCGAGCTTGCGCCTGGCCTCCGCGACCTCTTCCGCGCTGTAGCCCTTCGAGGAGACCTTTTCCCACTTCCGGCGAACCTCCTCGTTGGGCATGGCGGCGAGCCACTTGGCCATTTCCCGCTTGTCGATCTTCGAGGCATGGGGCGTTGCGGCATTGGCTCCCAGAACCGTCAGCGCCGGGCAGAAATACTCGTCGACATATTTGGTCCACACCCGCATTTCCGCGCGCTCCCACGGATCGTGCGGGCGCAGCGGCGTGGTCAGGAAGACGCTGTCGAGATATTCGTTGATGACGGTGGATTCGCGGATCACCCGCTCGTCATGGATCAGGATCGGAACCATCCCGTCCGGGCTGAGCTTGAGGAAATCCGGATCGAGATGCCGCCATTTGCGGCTGTTGAGCTGCATGTTCTCGAACGGCAGGCGTTTTTCGAGCAAACACAGGAGTGGCGTGAGCGAATTGGCGACCGCCCCGAAATGGTAGAGTGCAAGCATTGCTGACCCGCAGTTTTCAATCTGTCTTCTGTAAGGCGCGGCTTTAGTGTCACAGGTGGCGGCTTTACAAGCGGCAGGAAGAGAAAATGCACGGTTTCGAAGGCAGGACTGCGTTCATAACCAGTGGAGCCAGCGGAATCGGGCTGGGAATGGACAAGTTCATTGCGCGGGCTGGTCGGCAGCGACATCTAACGGGATCAAGCAGGGTGACACTCCGACAGGGAGAAACTGCGCCTCTTGCCGCTCGACCGCTTGGCAAAGAAGATCACTCGTTTCATAATCCTCCGCAAACTAGGAAAAACAAGAGGGGCTCGTCGTCCCCGGAGAGGGAAGATCCGTTCATGCGCAAACAGTTTCGCCTGTTCCATTGCACTCGCCTCGTTTCGGCCTCGCTGCTGCTCGCAACGGGTGCGGGCGTCGCTGCGCAGGGTAACGAGGATCACGCCCACATGGCGATGGACGAGGCCGCCCCGGCCGCGGTGACGCGGACCGTGAAGTGGTCGGATGCCGCGGCCTGGCCGTCGGGCAAAGTGCCTGTGGCTGGCGAGGAAGTGACCATTCCGCGCGGGACCGAGGTGATGCTCGACGTCAGCCCGCCCGAATTGCGCAGCCTGACGATCCAGGGCAAGCTGACCTTCGCCGACGAGC
>NZ_DBNHSF010000050.1:0-14301 GCF_057143545.1 Candidatus Andeanibacterium sp. | reverse complement strand
ACCGCCGACGACCCGGATTTCGCGGATTTCGACCGCGTGATGGGGGTCAATTTCGGCGGGGTGCTCAACGGCACCAAGCTGATCGTGCCGGTGATCAAGGAACAGGGCGAAGGCGGGCACGTGGTCTGCACTTCTTCGATGGCAGGCGTGGTGCCGCTGATCGGCTTCGCCGCCTATTCCGCCTCCAAATATGCCGTGCGCGGGTTTGCCGAGAGCCTCAGGATGCAGCTTGCCCCGCACGGGATCGGGGTCTCCTGCCTGTGCCCGGGCGCGACCCGCACCGGCATGCTCCACCCGCCCGAGGACGATCCCGAGAGCAATATCAACGAGGACGAGGCGCCGGATTTCCTCAAGGCGCTGTGGGAAGCGGCGCGCGACGGGGTCGATCCGCTCGACAGCGGGCGCGCGGTGGTCGAGGCGATCAGGGCGAACCGCTTCTGGATCTTCACCAACCGCGAATTCTTCGCCGAGGTCCAGCGGCTCAACCGCGAGATGGAAGAGGCGTTTCCCGAACAGGACCCGCCGCCGGGCCGGGTGCGGTTCGAGGAAATGCGCGCCGGAATGGCGGAAAACCTGCTCCGCACCGGCCATCGATCACCGGAGGAATTCGCCGATAGCGGGGAATTCGGTCTCGAATTCAGCTCGAGCGAAACGGACTAGGGAGGAGCAGCACAGATGGCCGAACAAGTGGACATGGCGAAAGTCGAGGAACTGGCGGGCAAGGTCGTTGGCGATGTGGCCGGCGCGTTTTCGATTTTCATGGCCTATCTCGGCGACAAGGCCGGGATTTTCGACGCGCTCGACGGGGCCGGACGGCTCAGTGCAAGCGAAATCGCCCAACGCACCGGGCTCAATCCCAAATATGTCCACCAATGGCTGGGTTCGGTCTCGGCGGCAGGCTATGTCACCTTCCATCCCGAGGACGAGACTTTCGAAGTCACGCCCGAGCAGGCGACCGTGTTCGGGCGCGAAGGCCAACCCGCCTGCATGCAGGGCTTTTTCGAAGTGGTGATTTCGCAATTCGCCAGCCACGACAAGGCGATCGAGACCTTCAAATCGGGCAAGGGGCGCCCGTGGGACGATCACCTGCCCTGCTGTTTCTGTGGGACCGACCGGTTCTTTCGCCCCGGCTATGCGGCGCATCTGGTGTCCGAATGGATCCCGGCGCTTGCCGGCGTGGAAGCCAAGCTCAAATCGGGGGCCAAGATCGCCGATATCGGCTGCGGCCATGGCTCCTCGACCGTGCTGATGGCGCAGGCCTACCCCAATTCGAAAGTGGTCGGGATCGATTTTCATGCCCCTTCGATCGAAGCGGCGAGAGCCAAGGCCGCCGAAGCCGGGGTCGAGAATGTCGAATTCATCGTCGCCAAGGCTCAGGATTATCCGGGCGATGACTTCGATTTCGCCTGCATCTTCGATGCACTGCACGACATGGGCGACCCGGTCGGCGCGGCGCGGCACATTCGCGAGACGCTGAAGGACGACGGTACTTTCATGCTGGTCGAGCCGATGGCGGGCGACAGCATGGCCGAGAATATGCACCCGCTGGGGCAGATCTTCTACGCCGCCTCGACCGTGGTCTGCACCCCGGCTTCGCTGGCGCAGGAAGTCGGGCTCGGCCTGGGCGCCCAGGCAGGGCAGAAGCGGCTGACCGAAGTGCTCAACGAGGCGGGCTTTTCGAATGTGCGGCGCGCGGCCGAAACGCCGACCAACATGGTGCTCGAAGTAACCGGCTGAGGGCCGTCAAGGGGAAGAGGAACAATGGCAGTATCATTCAGCGAAGCGCTCAACCGGACGCCGATGCGGACCTTCCAATGGGTCACGGTCGCGATCTGCATGCTGATCCTGGTGTGCGACGGGATGGACCTGCAATTGCTGGGGATCGTTGCGCCGCTGGTGATGGAGAGTTTCGGCGTGGACCGCGGGACCTTCGGGATCGCGATGACCGCGGCGCTGATCGGCTTCGGCATCGGCGCCTGGCTCGGCGGCTGGCTGGGCGACACGATCGGGCGCCGATACACGCTGGCACTCGCCGCGCTGGTGTTTTCGCTGGCGACGATCGGGGCAAGCACCGCCGAGGGCGTGTGGTCGATGGGCGCCTGGCGGTTGCTGGGCGGGATCGGGTTTGGCGCGGCCTATTCCAACGCGCTGGCCATGGCTGGCGAATGGGTCAACGATCGCTGGCGGCCGATCACGGTCAGCACCCTGTCGGTCGGAACGCCAGTGGGCGGCACGATTGTCGGCTGGATCGGGCCGGATATCGCGGCGGCGCAGGGCTGGGACGGGACCTTCGTGATCCTTGGGCTGGCAACGCTCACGGTGGTCGTTGTGACCCTGATCGGGCTGCGCGACAGCCCGTCATTCCTGATGGGGCGCGGCAAGCGGGAGCAGGCGCAAAAGAATGCCGGGCTCGTGCTGAACGAGGAAATCGAGTTGGCCCCCGAACGGCATCCAACCGACAGTGAAGACGGAGTCTCGATCGGGGTCTGGCATCCCAGCAATGTCCGGCTCAATGTCGGAATCGGGGTGGCCTTCGCGGCCGCCGCGCTGGTCGCCTATTCAATCCTCAGCTGGTCGACGACTTTCCTGACCGCAGCCGGTTTCACCCTCGAACAGGCCGGCAATGTCGTGTCGGTCGGGGGAATTACCTCGATGGTCGGATCGATCCTGGTGGGCGCGGCGATGCGGCAATTCGGTTCGCGTTCGGTGATGATCGTGATCAGCGTGGTGCTGACCGTTGTACTTGCAGTTCTCGCGGGAGCGGTCGAAAGCCTGCCCGAGGCGCCGGATTCGGGCGACCGGCTGGTCATCACCGCGCTGGTCGGCGCGGCCGGAGCCTTCTTCAGCGCGGCGATTGCCGGGATGTATGTGATGATGACCGCGGGCTATCCGCAAAGCTGCCGCTCGGCCGGGATCGGCTTCGGCATCCTGATGAGCCGCGTGGGTGCGGTCGGCGCGACCGGTCTCGGCGGGGTGCTGCTCGAACTGGGCGGCACCAGCGTGGTGCCGTTCTTCACGGTGCTGGTGGTGTGCGCGGTGCTGATCCTGGCGGCGGCCTTCGTGGTCGATCGCCATGTTCCGCCGCTGGGCAAAGCCTAGAGCGTTATCGACTTTGATTGCATCAAAGCCGACGCTCCAGGACCTTGTCTTGCCGCGATTTCCGAGTCGCCAGATGATTCCATCTGGCTCGAAATCGCTCTAGCGGCGGGGGCTCTCGTCGAGCGAGTCTCCCAATGGTGCCCGTGACCGGAACAGCTTGACGGCGAACAGCAGGAACAGCGTGCCGACCAGCAGGAAGGGCCAGGTCTCGTCCAGCTCGTCGACCCCGGCGGACAGGCTCGTCCAGGCCGAGCCAAGTCCGGCAAGCCCGATCACGCCGCCCCAGAAGCGGTTCCAGGCCCGGCCCAGCCTGCGGTCGAGCCGCTTGAAGGCTTCGCGGCGCCTGCTCATTTCCTCGGCCTGTCCGGCGGGAGATAGCCATCGCCGTCGCCGTCGAAATCATCGAACACGGCCTTGCGCGCCCTGAAGCAATAGCGTGCGCCGAACAGGAACAGGGCGGCAATCGCCAGGCCCGGCCAGTGGTCGCCGAAGCTGAAGTCTTCGGCGCTCAAGGTTACATACAGGGCGTATATCGCGATCAGCAGCAGGAAGGTGCCGAGTATCCGGTTCACGGCCTTCTCCAGCCGATGGCCGACATTGCGGCGATACCATCCGGCATCGGTTTCCTCGTCCCAGTTCGGCTCCGGCATCGCAAAAGCTCCCTTGCAGGCCATATCTCGCAACAGATCGCGACAATCCAGCAAAAACTGCTGATTTCACGCACAAAACTACTTACCTCAAGTTGACTTGAGGTTGTGGATAAAGCTGTGAAAATCAGGGGATTAGCTGGTGAATGCCGGTGGATCAGCGAACCCGCGGCCCGCCGAAGGGGAGCGGGGGCGGAGGCCGCCTGGCGCCCCTCGGAAGCTGTGCCTGGTAGGCCCTGCCGCAATGTTCGACGCAATAGGGGAAACCCGGATTGACCTTTTCGCCACAGAAATGGAAATCCGGTTCGCCCGGATGTCCCATCGGCCAGCGGCAGACCTTCTCGTTGAGGTCGAGCAGGCTGGTCTTGTCCGCGATCTCGGGGCTCGGCTTGGCCGGGACCAGGCGCCGCGGCGGTGCCGGCGGGATCGGCGCCTGCTGGTCGCCCGGACCCTGGCGGAGGAAGCCGCCCGGCCCGACCGAAACGATCTTCGGCAGATCCGGCGTCGGATTGGGCAGCGGCTGGCGCGGTGTGTCGTCGGCCGCGGAACTGGCGGCCTGGGCTGCGGGAGCGGGCCTCGCGGGCGCCTTGGCCGGTGCCTTGGACTTTGCCTTGGGAGCCGGCTTGGCGCCCTTTTTCTTGGTCGCCGCCTTCGGCTTGGGACCGTCATTGGCCTTCACCGGCGAAGGCCGCGACTTGAGCCCGAGGCGATGCGCCTTGCCGATCACGGCATTGCGCGAGACGCCGCCCAGCTCGTCCGCAATCTGGCTGGCGGTCGCGCCGCCTTCCCACATCTTGGTCAGGGTCGCGATGCGTTCGTCAGTCCAGCTCATACGAATTCCCAATCCTCAATTCATCCGCGACGAAGCGCCCAAGGCGAGCCTTGCCAGCGCCAGCCGCTGCCGATAGTCGCGACACCATGTCCGATCAAGCACCGCCTGTCACCGGCCCGGAAACCAAGCGCCCATTCCTGCCGTATGGAACGCCCGTGTTCGGCCAGTTCAACCGGATCGGGCTTGCTACTCTCTATATTAAGGAGGTTCGCCGGTTTCTCAAGGTCCAGACCCAGACTGTCTGGGCTCCGGCCGCCACGACCCTGCTGTTCCTGGTCATTTTCACCGTGGCTTTGGGAAGGGGCGGGCGCGAAGTGCTCGGCGTTTCCTTCGCGAGCTTCATTGCGCCGGGCCTGATCATGATGGGAATGATGCAGAATGCCTTTGCCAATTCCTCCTTCTCGCTGCTCTCGGGCAAGATGATGGGGACGATCATCGACTATCTGATGCCGCCCTTGAACGAGGCCGAGCTGATGGCCGGGATCGTGCTGGCGGCGATGACGCGCGCTTTCCTGGTCGGGTTCGCGGTTGCGCTGGCCATGTCCCTATGGCCGGGGGTGACGCTGTCGGCCGCGCATCCATGGGCGATCGTGTGGTTCGGGCTGATGGGTGCGATGATGCTCGCGACGATGGGGCTGATGACCTCGCTATGGGCCGACAAGTTCGACCATGCTGCCGCCATCACCAATTTCGTGGTCCAGCCGCTTTCGCTGCTCTCGGGCACTTTCTACGTGATCGACAACCTTGCCCCGGCGTTCCAGGCGATCAGCCGCGCCAACCCGTTCTTCTACGTGATTTCGGGCTTCCGCTTCGGCTTCCTCGGCGAAAGCGACATCGGCAACACCAACCAGGCCGTGATTGGCGCGGCCATCGGACTGGGCGCGCTCAATCTCGTCCTGCTGCTCGTCGCCTATCGCCTGCTCAAATCGGGCTGGAAGCTCAAGAGCTGACCGCCGCCCCCGCGAAGGCGGGCGCTCAATGCGTCAGGCTGCGGCGCAGGCGATAGCGGCCGCCTTCGAAATCGTCGAACAATTGCGAGACGGACGGATGGTCGATCGGGCCGCCTTCGGCATCCTCGAGCAGGTTCTGCTGGCTGACATAGGCGACGTAGGAGGAATCCTCATTCTCGGCCAGCAGGTGGTAGAACGGCTGGTCGCGCCGCGGGCGCATATCCTTCGGGATCGCCTCGTACCATTCCTCGCTATTGGCGAAGACCGGGTCGATGTCGAACACCACGCCGCGGAAGTCGAACAGCTTGTGCCTGACCACGTCGCCGATGCCAAACCGGGCCTCTGCGTGGCGAGGCGCCTCGACCTTGCGTCCGGCCTGGGGGGAGTAGAACTGCGAACGTTCCATGCCCTTAATATAAATCGTCCCTTGGACGAAACAAGCCGTGTCGTTCGGCGTTCCCCAGATTGGCCCCGCAAAGGGGCCTTTCGGCTGGCCGGGCTTTTTTGGCCCGGCCGCTCAAGACAGGCTTGGCAAGCGCAGGCCGTTCCGCTAACCGCCGCGCTTCCTAGCCGACCGGGTGCCAGCAAGCGCCCAGAGCGCGCCGCGGAGAGGTGCCGGAGTGGTCGAACGGGGCGGTCTCGAAAACCGTTGTGCCCTTACGGGTACCGAGGGTTCGAATCCCTCCCTCTCCGCCAGCAATCCGGCTAGAATGGCAGCCCGACATAATTCTCCGCCAGCGAGCGCATCGCGCTCTCGGACGAGAACAGGTAATCCAGGTCGGTATCCTGCAGGCGGTTGTCGTAGGGTAGGTTGTCGGGGAAATGGTGGAGCATGGTGGTCATCCACCAGCTGAAGCGTTGGGCCTTCCACACTCGGGCAAGGGCCCTTTCGCTGTAGCTGTCGAGCCCGCTGTCGTCGCCATTGTGGTAATGATCGACCATGGCGTGATAGAGATAGTAGATATCGCTGGCCGCGGAATTGAGACCTCTGGCCCCGGTCGGCGGGACAATATGCGCGGCGTCCCCGGCGAGGAACAGCTTCCCGTAGCGCATCGGCTCGGCGACGAAGCTGCGCAGCGGTGCAATCGACTTTTCGATCGAGGGGCCCGTTTCGAGCCTGGCCGCCACGGCTTCCGGCAGCCGGGCCTTGAGTTCCGCCCAGAAATCCTCGTCGGACCAATCATCGACCGTGTCGCTCAACGGAACCTGGATATAGTAGCGGCTGAGCACCTGGCTGCGGAGCGAGCACAGGGCAAAGCCGCGCTCGCTCTTGGAGTAGATCAGCTCGGGCGAGACCGGCCTGGTGCGGCTCAATACGCCGAGCCAGCCGAACGGGTAGACCTTCTCGTATTCGGTCAGCACATCGGATGGGATGCTCTTGCGCGAAGGGCCGTGAAAGCCGTCTGCCCCGATCACGAAATCGCATTCGACCTCCATGGTCTCGTTGCCGTCGCGATAGGTGATCCGGGGGCGATCCGAGGTCAGGTCGTGGAGGGCCACGTCCTCGACATTGTGGATGATCTTGCCTCCCATGCGATCCCGCGCTTCGTAGAGGTCGCGCGTCAATTCGGTCTGGCCATAGACCACCACCGAATTGCCGCCGGTGTGCCCGGCCAGGTCGACCCGCCGCATCTCGCCGTTCTCGGCGATGTAGAACCCCTCATGGATTTCGCCCTCGGCGTCCATCCGCTCGCCGCATTGTGCCTCGCGCATCAGTTCGGCGAAGCCATGCTCCAGCACACCGGCCCTGATCCTGCCGAGGACATATTCGCGGCTGTGCTTTTCGAGCAGGATGGTGTCGATCCCCTTGAGGTCGAGCAACTGGCTGAGCAACAGCCCCGACGGGCCGCCTCCGATGATGCCAACTCTGGTCTTCATGCTGGATTTCTCCGCTCCTGTGGCCCGATTTGTGAAGCAGATTGGAAGCGAAGAAATGCACCTGGCGGCCAATTTCTGGTATTTTTCGTGCAACCTCAGGGAATGCAAACTTGGATATTTCGATCATCCCGAGGAATGATCGGACGATCGGATAGCCGGCTGGAGAGAACGGTACGCCTGGCGCTCAGGCGGAATGAGCCGACCAGAACCGTTCCTTGCGATAGGCGCTGGCGGTGGTTCCGGTATGCTGCCGGAAGACCCGGGCAAAATAGGCTGGGTCGGAAAAGCCCAGATCGTCCGAGATCATCGAGACGCTGGCATCTGTGTACGACAGTGCCCGCTTGGCCTCCCGCAACCTTCGTTCGAGAACCATCTGTGCCGGCGACATTCCGGCAACTTCGCGGCAAGCGCGGTTCAACGTCGGGGCAGTGGTGCCCAATTCCCTGGCATAGCGCTCGACTTGCCATTGTTCGCGCAGGTTCTGTTCGACCAGCTTGTCGAAGCGCCGGACAAGTGAAAGGCGTCGTCCGAGCGAGCCTTCGAAGTTCTCGAAGCCCTGTTGGGCGAGTTCGCCGGCCAGGCTCAACACAAGTCCGACGATCGAAATCACGGAATTCGACAGATATCCCGGTGCCGCCCGGTGACGCTGCAACAGTTCGGCAAGCAAGGCCGCCAGCAGCCGCTCATGCGACGCCGCGCCCGCCAGCGGGATGTGGAGTACTTCGGGCCCCTGCACCGTCCTGCTGGCGTCGATCGCGGCGAGGCGTTTGTCGTGAAGCAGCGAATCCGCGATCGACAACACCCATCCTTCGGTCTGGGGCCTGAACCTGAAGGCATGGACACAGCCGCACGGGACGATCACCAAGGAGGACGGCAGAAGTTCGAAATCGTTCCCGTCCACCGACAGGATGCCCTTGCCGTTATGGAGGAACAGCAATTGGAAAATACCCGGATGGATATGCGGCGAGATGCTCCAGTTGTGCAATTTCGACCGGGTTGAAATCTTCTCGATATGCACGAATTCCGGGCCACTCATGGCGCTTCCCTCGCCGTAAAGCCCGAACCTGCCGATTTTGCGTCGTTTCGTCATTTCGTGCCCGAAACTGCCCAAGATGATCGAAAAATGCAAACCTTTGCGCGAAATTTGCTTGGGTTGCCTGCCAAATTGGGGCAGATAGCAATTCAGAATGGGGAGGAGCTGGCCGGCAGGGGCGCGGCGGCGAAGAGGGTCGCATCCGCACTTGTGCTGTCGGCAGCGGAGTATTCGATGGCCGTCCGCCAGGGTAGATGGACCGTGAATTCTTCCCTTCGAAATGCGAAGCTAGCGACAGGGAAGAAAACAATGACGAATTCAAGAACCGCAACGCTCCGGCGCATTGTTATTGGCGCATCGATTGGTGCCATTGCCGCCACCATGCCGGCAACGGCCCATGCGCAGGACGACGACGAAGACCGGCAGATCATCGTGACCGCGCAGAAGCGCGAACAGGCGTTGTCCGACGTTTCGCTCTCGGTTTCCGCTGTCGGTGCCGACGAGCTCTCCAACACGAATACGGCGGGAATCGAGGCTCTCCAGACCCTCGTACCAAGCGTCAGCTTCGGTAACGACTTCAATTTCGCGAAATTGTTCATTCGCGGCATCGGCCTGTCGAGTTCGCTGCCGGGGGTGGATCCCTCGGTCGCACTGCATGTCGATGGCGCGGTGGTCTCGCTCGCGCAGGCGCAACTCGGCTCGATGTTCGATCTCGAACGGGTCGAGGTTCTGCGCGGCCCGCAAGGAACGCTCTACGGCCGCAATGCGACCGGCGGGGCGGTCAACCTCATCACCGCCAAGCCGACCGACCGGCTTGATGGCTATGTTCGCCTGACGGTTGGCGGAGACGATCTCAATATTGTCGGTGAAGCGGCGGTCGGCGGCCCGCTGTCGGAAAACATCCGGGCGCGGATTGCGGCCAGGGTCGTCCAGCGCGATGGCTACGGGATCAACGAATTTACCGGCAACGATATCGACGACGCCAGGCAGTTTTCCACCAGGGCGCATCTCGAGCTGCTGCCGACCGAGACGGTTTCGATCCTCCTCACCGGTGAATTTCACAGCGAAGATGACCGCTCGCTGGCGATCAAGTTCCGCGAAGTGTCCTTCCCCGGAGTGCTCGACGATGCGATTCCGGCCAATGACGGACTCTCTGCCTTGGGCCAACGCCTGAACGCCGACGGTTCCCCGGCGAGCTTTGCCAGCGATCCGCGCAACCTCAACACCAATTTCGACCCGATCAACGATCGCGAACAATGGGCGGTGACCGGCACGATCACGATCGAGGCCAGCGATGACGTGACGATCAAGTCGCTGACCAGCTATCGCAAGTTCGATGCGATCTTCTTCCACGACTTCGACATGTCGTCCTACCTGGGCTATCCACTCGCACTGACCGGGGCTACCACGAGCAGCGCCAACCACTGGCAGCCGGTCTTCCAGCACCAGTTCAGCGAGGACCTGCAGATCAACGTCGACAGCGGGCCGTTCCACGGCGTGTTCGGCTTCTTCTATCTCGACGAGAATATCCGGGTGGAAAACCACATCGGGTTCGATGTGCTCACCAACACCGATCCCTGGCGGGTGGGCTTCGATGGCGAGCTCGACGTGAAGACCTGGGCCGCCTACGGCAACATCACTTACGATCTTTCGGACCAGTTGTCGCTCAAGGCCGGCGCGCGTTACAGCTGGGAAGAGCGGCACCTGGCGAACCAGACCGGTCTCGGCAGCGCTGCGTTGAACCAGTTCGTGCTCGATCCCCTGCAATGGGACGACAGCATGAGCTGGGATGATTTCTCGCCCTCGCTCGGCGTGGAATTCCGACCCAATGACGACGTTCTGCTGTACGCAAACTGGTCGCGCGGGTTCAAGAGCGGCACGGCCGAAATCGGCTCGACGCGGCGCCTGTCGCCCACCCAGCCCCTGCCGTTCGTCGATCCCGAAAAGGTCGAGGCCTATGAAGTCGGCACGAAATACGCGGCCAGGGATGTCCAGTTCAACCTCGCGGCGTTCTTCCAGCGCCTCAAGAACGGGCAGTTCTCCTTGACCAGGCCGATCCCCGTCCCGCCATTCTTCACCAGCACGCTGACCAATGCGGCGGTATCGGAGGCCTATGGCGCCGAGTTCGACCTGTTGTGGCAGCCAACCCCGCAATTCACATTGAATGCGTCGGTCGCCTATCTCCATTCGGAGTTCACCGAGTTCTCGGCTTCCGATCCGCTCGATCCAAGGCTGTTTGCCCCTGGCGCAGACCCGAATGCGCTGTTGCAGGACCTTGCGGGCAACGCCACCCGCATGTCTCCGCGCTGGAGCCTGAACCTGTTCCCGACCTACGACATCGACCTGTCGAACGGCGGGACGATCACGCTCGGCACCAATCTCGCCTACAAGAGCAAGCAGTATCACACCGAGTTCAACGACGATCGCCTCGCCCAGGAGGGCTACGCGCTGTGGGACGCGAACATCCTCTACACCGATCCCGATGGGCAATTCACCGCCAATCTCTGGATCAAGAACATCACGGATGAGCTTGTCTATGCCGGCAGTTTCTCCGTTTCGACCAGCCGGGCGATCGGCGGCACGCTGATGCCGCCACGGACCTATGGCGTGACGCTCGGCTACAATTTCTAGGGGCATCTTCCCGCGCAGCCTTGCTGCATGGGACGGGGCGGGTCTTGCGGGACCCGCCCCTGACATTTGCGGTCTGGACGAAATGGACGGAGGTCAGCCGTCTCAAGAGGTGGCGGCGATCCGTTTCAGCTGGCCGAGCAACCAGCGCAGCCCGGCATCGCCGCTCCTGGCCGAGGGGTGCTGGTCCATTTCGTGCATCGGAGGTATGAGGAATGGCGGAGCGGCGATCGCCAATGGCACGATCTCGGCCATGTGCTGCGCGAGCTGCCCATGCATCAGCGCGTCGTCATGGCACCGGGTCCGGGAATGACGTGAAACGAGGAGAAGGACGATGAAGAAGACAATCATGGCGCTTGCGCTGGCCGGCAGCATGTTTGCGCTGCAGGCTTCACCGGCAATCGCCGAGGAAGCCCCCCGCTATTCGGTTACCGCGACCAAGAACGGCACGCTGATCGACGACCCGGCAGCCGCGGCGATCCTCAAGGAAAAGATCCCGACGATCTGGGCCAACGACATGTTCCAGTCGCTTGGCCGCGACATCACGCTCAAGGAGGTCCAGCAATTCGAGCCGACGCTGACCGACGCGAAACTGGCCGAGATCCAGGCGGAATTGGACAAGCTGCCGGCGAAGGTCAGCGAGCAATAGCGGAGCTGATTCCCGCGTCGGTCTGGGTCACCGGCCTGATCGTTCCGTCATCGTTGAATTCGAGATATTCGACCGCGACCGCGCGGCGGCCGTCGGCGCCTTCAAGGTCGCCGATCGTCAGCAATGCGTCGTGATAGAAGAAATACCACTGGCCCTTGAACTCGATGATGCCCGGATGGATCGTGTAGCTGTTGCGGGTCTCGCCGGTGATCAATCCCTTGTAGGTCCACGGCCCGGTGACCGAGGGCGCCATCGCATAGGCGATCCGTTCGTTCCCGCCCTTCTCCTCGTCGATCGAGGCATAGGCGAGGTAGTAATGCTCGCCACGTTTGAAGATCCATGGACCCTCGGTGAAATCGGGGAGCTCGATCGTCCGGATTTCGCCGTCGAGCTCGATCATGTTGGGCTTGAGCTTCGCCAGGAACAGGGTGAAATGGCCCCATGACAGCCACGGGGTTCCGTCGTCGTCGATGAACACGGTGGGATCGATGTCCTGGTCGTAATCGCGCCCGACCGTGGTCATGCTGTTGGTGACGAGTGCGGTCCCGCGCGCGTCGACGAACGGGCCGGCCGGATTGTCCGACACGCCGACCCCGATCGCAAAGCCGCGGTCGGGCTGCTTGTGCTTGACCGGCGCATAGAAATAGAACTTGCCGTCTTTCTCGACAGCCTGCGCCGCCCAGGCGCTGTTGGCTGCCTCTGCCCAGGCGAAGTCGGTCTCGCGCATCACCGGGCCGTGAGCGGTCCAATGACGCAAATCCTGCGACGAATAGACCAGCCAGTCGTTCATCGAATAGAGCACGTCGCCCATGGCCCGGTCGTGCGTGGTGTAGAGCCACACCGTATCGCCCACCACCAGCGGCGCGGGATCGGCGGTGAACGTATCGGTGATGATCGGGTTGCTGCCGGGCGGCCGGGCGCTCGGCGCATCGGCCGCGCATCCCGCCAGCAACAGGATTGCACCTGCCGCACCCAAAGTTCCGAATCCGGGCTGCAATTCCCTCTCCCGCCGCGGTTGACTCACGGTTAATTACTCATACAAATTGGCCTCACGCAACAGGCTTGTTCGTTGGAGGGGAAAATGTCCATATCATCGCTCGTCCGTCCGGGATCGATCCGCCGCGCGGCGGCGCGCATCCCGATCCTTCTGGCGCTGTTCCTGGCTAGCCTGGCCACGCCCGCCGCCGCCCAGGTCGAGACCGAACGGCCGCCGCTGGTCGAAGGCGCCCGGCCTGCCGTGATCGAGCGGGTGACGGTCCATTCGCCTTCGGTCGCAGGAAACCTCGAAGGCAATCCGGCCGAGCGCGAGGTGATCGTGGTCCTCCCGCCGAGTTATCGCGCCAATCCGGGGCGGCGTTACCCGGTGGTCTATGCGCTCCATGGCTACTGGATCGGCGCCGGCCAGTGGATCCAGGAAATCCACATGCCGCAGGTGGCCGAGGGCGCGTTCGCCAAGGGTGTGCCCGAAATGATCGTGGTCCTGCCCGATTCCAAGACGCTGCACTGGGGCTCGGTCTATTCGAGCTCGGCCACCACCGGCGATTTCGAGAGCTTCGTCGCCAAGGACGTGGTCGCCTATATCGACAGCCACTACCGCACCATCCCCCGGCGCGAGGCGCGCGGCCTCGTCGGCCATTCGATGGGCGGCTACGGCGCGACCAGGATCGGGATGAAGCATGCCGACACATTCGGCGCGCTCTATGTGATGAGCCCCGGCGGGCTCGAGGCGCGCCCGATCGCGCTGCCCGACGCCGCCGCCATTGCGGCGCTGCACAAGCTCTCGACGCCCGAGGAAGTCGCCGCGGTCGAATTCCCCGCGCGCGGCCTCCTCGCAATGTCCTCGGCCTGGTCGCCCAACCCGAACAAGCCGCCGCTCTATGCCGACTTGCCGTTCGATGCCGAGGGCCAGCCCGACGAGGCGGTACTCAAGCGCTGGAGCGCCAACGCGCCGCTGGCGATGCTCGATCAGTACGTCCCGAACCTGCGCCGCTACGCCGCGATCGCGCTCGAGATCGGCAATGAAGACAATATCGGGGGCGTAACCGCGCTGCACCAGCGGCTGGACGAATACGGGATCGCGCACAGCTTCGAAATCTACCAGGGCAATCACACCAACAAGCTCGGCTTCCGCTTCCAGGACCATGTGCTGCCGTTCTTCGGCAAGCATCTCTCGGCCGAGGTCCCCCCGCCGCCGACCTCGCCCGAAGTGCCGGGCGACATGGGCAGCGGGCCGCATAAGGCGGTGATGGAAGTCGATCCGAGCCTGTCGCGCCACGTGATTTATCGCCCGGCGGACCTCTCGGCGTTCGATGGGGAGAAGAAGCTCGGCATCTATGTCTGGGGCAACGGCGCGTGCAGCGACGATGCGGCAAGCGTGCGCAACCACCTCTTCGAGATCGCCTCGCACGGCTACCTCGTGATCGCCTCGGGCTTCGTGGGGGAGGAGCTGGCGAGGGTGCAGGCCGCGCGCGGCACGCCCGAACCCGGCGCGCCGCCGCAAATGCCGACCACCACGCAGGACCTCGTCGACGCTCTCGACTGGGCGCTGGCGCAGGGCGGGCTGGCGGGCGGCAAGTATCGCGGGC
>NZ_DBNHSF010000049.1:0-1503 GCF_057143545.1 Candidatus Andeanibacterium sp. | reverse complement strand
CCATAGGCATACATGTAACCGAGCAGGTAAGTCGCCAGCGGGTCGCCGCGTTCGGCCAGGGCTTCGAGTTCCTCGACCGGATGCTCGGCCAGCACCTGCACCGCCAGCACCGTCTCGTCGGTCGTCGCCAGCCGTTCGGGATCGATTTCGAGCGGCTTCAACTCGCCCAGCCCGCGATCGGTCGAGGCACCGCCGCCCGCCTGGCTTGCGCTCCGCCTGCTGCCCGGCGCAACCACCCGGTCGGCGAGGAAGAAATCGGGGTCGAGCGAATTGTAGGTATAGGGCGCCTGGGGCGGGGTGAAGCGCCGCGTCCGGTCATAGACGCCCTTGCGAATCGCGTTGAAAACATGGGTCAGTTCGACCCGCGGGATAGTGATGTTGCGGGCAACCTCGTGGGCGAAGGGGCTGTAGTTGCGGTCGGGCGGGACGCCGTCCTTCGCCGGCACCCCGCGCGCCGTGGAATAGAGCACCGCGACCTTGGCCCCGGGCGGGAAATCGTAATCCGACATCACATGCGCCTTGAGCCCGGTCTCGATCTCGCTTGCGGTGACCGTGACCGATGGCCCGTCATTGCGGCAGGCATCGAGCATGAACACCGTGGTCCCGGCGTTGCTCACGGCGTTGGCCGCGGTCTCGAAATCGATGAAGCGATAGGGCAGCTGGCTGGCGGTGACTTCGACCGGTGCGTCGGTCGGCACCAGGTAATTGCGGCGGTCGAATTCGAAGCCGTGCCCGGCATAGTAGAACAGCGCGACGTCCGCGCCCGAAGCGACGCGCGAGAAAGTGCCGATCGCCGCTTGCATCGCGGCCCAATTGGCGTCCGACACCAGCTGGACCTTGAAGCCGATCTTCTCGAGCGCCTGCTTGACCAGCGCGACATCGTTTTCGGGATTGCCGAGCGAGGGCCAGTTGAGGCTCCGCCCGGGCTCGGCCTCATAGGCGCTGTTGCCGATCAGCAATGCGACCTTTTCCGAGGCCTCCGCCGTGGCATCGAACAGTGCCTGGATTTCCTGCTCTTCATCGCTCACCGGGCGGGAGATATAGAGATACCAGCCGAGATTGGTCGCGGCGAGGAGCACGGCGAAGACGAGCGGAACGGCCAGGCGCTTGAGCCTGTCCGTCGCGCCTAAAGGTCCGCTGCCTGCTTCCACCAATCCAGAACTCCCGCCAATCCGGGCAGGTTAGCGCAGTGCAGGCAACGCTGGCAAAGGAATTGGGTCAGGCGGGGGGAGCGAAGCCCTCGACCAGCACCATGTCGCCTTCGGAATTGTCGGTCCGGTGGTGCCTGATCGCCTGGTATTCGGGCGAGTTGTACCAGCCCAGCGCGGCTTCCTTGGACGGGAATTTGAGCACCACGGTGGTCCGGGGCGGCGAGCCTTCGAGCGTCTCGCTGGCATTGTCGACCGCCACGAACTCGACCTCGTGTCCGGCAAAGGTCGGCCTCACGGCTGCGCCATAGGCGGCGAAACCTTCGGGGTTGGTGACGTTGTACTTGGCGATAAT
>NZ_DBNHSF010000048.1:0-5221 GCF_057143545.1 Candidatus Andeanibacterium sp. | reverse complement strand
ACCAGATGGCACGGCTGGTCTTCCGCATGGTTGGTGTTCGACAGGAACACCGATGACAGCCGGTCGAAACTGATCACGCCATCGGGCTTGGGATAGGCGATCGGCTGGTAATCCTTCGCCTTCCCAGTCGCCGCGGCGTCGGTACGGTGCGCCATGGCGATCGGCAGCCCGATGCCGAGCGTGCGCATCCACATATCGATCCCGGCGAGCAAAGTGCCCCAGAAACCGCCATATTTGGCCACTGCCGGCTGCGCGTTCTTCACCAGCTGGAGTTCCCTCGCGATCCAGCTCGAGCGCAAGGCCGCTCCGTATCCGGTCAGTTCGTCATTCGCGCGGCCGGCCTCGAACGCCTCGGCAATCGCCTCGGCCGCTAGCATTCCGCTCTTCATCGCGGTGTGGCTGCCCTTGATCCGCGGGACATTCACGAACCCGGCCGAACAGCCGATCAGCGCGCCGCCGGGAAACTCAAGCTTCGGCACAGACTGCCAGCCGCCCTCGTTGATCGCCCGCGCGCCGTAAGACACGCGCTTGCCGCCCTCGATGATCGCGCGGATTTCCGGGTGCTGCTTCCAGCGCTGGAATTCCTGGTAGGGATTCACATAGGGATTGGCGTAGTCGAGCGCGGTGACGAAGCCGAGCGCGACCTGCCCGTCCGCCTGGTGATAGAGGAACCCCCCGCCCCAGCTGCCGCTTTCGGTGAGCGGCCAGCCCTGCGTATGGATCACCCTGCCGGGATGATGTTTTTCAGGAGGTATGTCCCACAACTCCTTAATTCCAAGACCATAAATCTGCGGCTGGCAGTTTTTCTCCAGCTCGAAACGGGCCTTGAGCCGCTTGGTCAGGTGGCCACGGGCACCTTCGGCAAACAGTGTATATTTGGCATGGAGTTCGATCCCCGGCTGGTAATCGGGCTTGCGGCTGCCATCCCTAGCGACGCCCATATCCTGGGTCGCGACGCCGATCACCGTGCCATTGTCATCAAACAGGACCTCGGACACAGGGAATCCGGGGAATATTTCCACTCCCAGTGCCTCGGCCTGTTCGGCCAGCCAGCGACACAGATTGCCGAGCGAGCCGGTATAATTCCCGGCATTCGACATCAGTGGCGGCATCATCGTGTGAGGCAGTGACGTCTTGCCGGTTTTCGAGAGCGACCAGTGCCAATTGTCGGTTACCGGGACCTCGGCCAGCGGGCATCCTTGGTCGCGCCAATCGGGCAAGAGTTCGTCGAGAGCCTTGGGGTCCACCACCGCGCCCGAAAGGATATGCGCCCCGACTTCCGAGCCCTTTTCGAGGATGCATACGGTGGAATCGGGCGAGATCTGCTTGAGCCGGATTGCCGCGGCGAGGCCGGCGGGCCCGGCACCAACCACCACGACGTCATAGGGCATCGATTCCCGTTCGCTCATCGGCTCCTCTTATCCTCGCGAAATTCGCTGTGCCTATCGCTCCGCCCAGACTTGATTGCTGCGCGCATCAAGGTCAAGTTTCATCGGAAACCCATGGATAACAACCCCGCCCCCTCGCTCGCCGACGAGCTGGCGTCGCTGCAGGACTGGTGGCGCGAGGCGGGCGTCGACTACGGCTTTGCCGACGAAGCGGTGGCCTGGCTGCAGGAACCCAAGCCCAAGATTGAAGAAAAGCCCGCGCTTGCCCTGGACCTCGCCGCCCGGAAGCGCCCCGAGGCGGCGCCGGCCCAGCCGATCGGCGGGGAAGCGGGCAGCTGGCCCGCCAATCTCGCCGAATTCCGCGAATGGTGGCTGGGTGAACCGAGCCTCGACCCCGGCGGGACTGCCGCCCGTGTGCCCCCACGCGGGAAAGCAGGCGCGACGCTGATGGTGTTTACCGCCTTTCCCGAAGCCGAGGATCGCGAGCATTTGCTCTCGGGACCCCAGGGCCGGCTGCTTGCGAGCTTCCTCAAGGCCGCCGGGCTGGACGAAGCCGAGGCCTATTTCGCCTCTGTCCTGCCGCGCCATACGCCGCACCCCGACTGGCAGGAACTGCAAGCCAGGGGGCTCGGGCAGATCGCGCTGCATCACGCGTCGCTCGTCCGGCCGAAGCGAATCCTTCTGTTCGGCAACGACATTCTGGCTTTGTTCTGCAACAATCCAGCGCAAACCGCTCCCTTTTTACTCGATCTTAACCATCAGGGCGGCAGCGTTGCGGCACTTCCGGCGAGAAGCCTCGAGCATATGCTGAACATTCCTTCGGCACGGTCGAGGTTCTGGCGGGACTGGCTTGACTGGACAAACGGCTGACCTGACCATGCGTTGCATTTCGCGCCAAGCAACAGCTTCCTTCTTCGGAGCGCTGGCTCTCGTCACGGCCAGCCCGGCCGCTGCCGACAGCGCCGAATATTTCCGCGAGCACGCGCTCAAGAGCGAGGTGCCCACGCTCCTCGGCCAGGACGACAAGGCCTATTATCGTCAATTTTTCGCCGCGATCCGCCGCGAGGAATGGAACAAGGTTCAGGACCTGCTCAAGCAGCGCAGCGACGGGCCGCTGCATTCGGTTGCGATCGCGGAATACTATCTCGCCGCCAATTCCCCGCGGGTCGAGGCGGCGCAGATCGAGGCCTGGCTGCTGGGCGGGCTGAACCTCCCCCAGGCCGAGCAATTGATCACGCTAGGGCTGAAGCGCGGGCTAGCGGTCAACCCGACCCTGCCCTACCAGAACCAGTTCTACAGTCAGCCTTCTTCGAGCAAGCGGGTGAGGCCTGCGACGGTCGTCGACGGCACGCTGCCGCAGTCCATTCGCGACGCCATTATCGAACGGATCACCAATGACGACCCCGACGGCGCAAGGCAGCTGCTCGACGGAATCGATGCCTCGCTCAGCCCCCAGGCGCGCGCCGAATGGCGCCAGCGGGTCGCATGGAGCTATTACATCGAGAACCAGGACCAGGCCGCGCTGGCCCTGGCGCAGACCGTCGCCGAAGGATCGGGGCCATGGGTCGCCGAAGGCGAATGGGTCAAGGGCCTCGCCGCCTGGCGGCTTGGCGATTGCCTGACCTCGCTCAATGGTTTCGAGCGAACCGCCGGTTTCAGCGCGAACAGCGAACTCACGGCGGCGGCGCTCTATTGGGCGAGCCGCGCCGCGGTCCGCTGCCGGATGCCCGACAAGGCGGACGATTATCTGCGCAACGCAGCACGGCTCGACGAGACGCTTTACGGCATGCTGGCGGCCGAGCAGCTTGGGATGGCGCTGCCCGAGCGCTTTACAAGCTCCGATTTCGGCGAGGAAGACTGGCGCAGATTGCGCGATGAGGAAAATGTCCGGATCGCCGTGCAACTGGCTGAGATCGGCGAGGATGACCTTTCGAGCGAAGTGCTGCTCTACCAGGCGCGGATCGGCGACCCCGGCGATTACGACGCGCTTTCGCGGCTGGCGCGCGAGCTGGGACTGCCCGCGACCCAGCTCTATATGGCCCATAACGCACCGCGCGGGGGGCGCTCGGACCCAGCTTCGCGCTATCCCGCCCCGCGCTGGACGCCTTCGACCGGCTGGCGGATCGATCCGGCGCTCGCCTATGCGCATACGCTCCAGGAATCGAACTTCCGCACCTCCGTGACCAGCCCGGCCGACGCCAAGGGGCTGATGCAGATCACGCCGATCACCGTGCGCGAGCATGCCCCGCGCCTCAACATGAACGCCTCCTATGTCGATCTCACCGATCCGCGGGTGAACCTCGCTTTCGGGCAGGAAAACCTCGAAATGTTGCGCGATACACCGGCAACCGAAGGCAAGCTGCCCAAGATCATGGCCGCCTACAATGCCGGGCTCACCCCGGTTACCCGCTGGAACTACGAGATCCGCGATCTCGACGATCCCTTGCTCTACATGGAATCGATTCCCTATTGGGAAACCCGCGGCTATGTGGCGATCGTGCTCAAGAACTACTGGATGTATGAGCGCCAGGCGCATAGCGCGTCGGCCAGCCGCAAGGCGCTGGCGTCGGGCCAATGGCCACGGTTCCCGGGTGACGAGGCACCGACCAACGGACGGGTGTTCCTGAGGGCGGCAAACGCCAAATAGCGCGCATTCAAGGGGGCGATCATGGCAGTCGATACTTCGCGGACCTTCAAGCCGATCAATATCGCGCTGCTGACTGTCTCGGACACGCGCACCGCCGCGGATGACACGTCGGGCGATCTCCTCGCCGAGCGGATCGTTGCGGCGGGCCACAAGCTCGCAGCCCGTGCGATCGAGAAGGACGACGCCGGGCTGATCCATGCACGGCTGATGAACTGGGTCGACGATCCGCAGGTCGATGCCGTGATCACCACCGGGGGCACCGGGCTGACCGGGCGCGATGTCACCCCCGAAGCGCTCGAGCGAGTGAAGGACTCGGCCGATGGCAGGGATATTCCCGGTTTCGGCGAGATTTTCCGGATGATCAGCTTCAAGACGATCGGCACCTCGACCGTGCAGAGTCGCGCCTGCGCGGTGGTCGCCCGCGGAACCTATATCTTCGCGCTGCCGGGCTCGAACGGGGCGGTGAAGGACGGGTGGGACCAGATCCTCGCCGAACAGCTCGACAGCCGCAACCGGCCCTGCAATTTCGTCGAACTGATGCCGCGCCTCAGGGAAGCCTAATACTTCCTGACCCCGGCGGATTCGAGATGGCTTCGGATCCCGTCCAATTGGCCTTGCGACAGAGCGGATTTGGGGACCATGTTGTAGAGAATGCGGCTCTGAAACAGCAGCACCAGCCGCTCGTCCTCGGCCCAGCGGTAATAATCGCTCCAATCGAGCCGGGACTCGCCCTTGGGCCCGACCAGCTGGATCCCGCCTGCGTCCCAGCTGAAATTGGTCGCACCCTTGAACGCGGCCAGTTCGCTGAAATGCCGCCGGGCCAGCCACGGCAGGTAGAGGTGATCGAGCAGGAGAAGCGCAGTGGCAGCCACGATCGTGGCAACAGCAAGGACCCAAAGGAGCGATTCCCGATTGCCCCCGGCGAGCAAGACTCCGACAAATCCGAGCACGAAGCCCGCCGGCACCAGCCACTTGTTGTAGAACGGGCGCCGGCAGGTGACCGCCAGGCGCGTCGCGGCAACCACATCGGCTTCCTGGAGCGTAAAACTGACCGAATTCTGCTCCATACAGGCCCTCAGACGCGGCCGGTAAGCTCGGCGATCACGGCCGAAACCTGCCGCTCGCGGTGGGACCAGTCGCCCGAAATCCGCGTATAAGGCACGCCCGCACCGATCAGGATTCCTTC
>NZ_DBNHSF010000047.1:0-16417 GCF_057143545.1 Candidatus Andeanibacterium sp. | reverse complement strand
CCGGCATCGCGAATCCGCTCCTCGTCTCCCTTGCCGGCATAGGCGGTCACCGCCAGCACCGGTATTGCGCGAAGGACCGAATCGACTTTCATCTGCGCGATCAGTTCGAGCCCCGACACATTGGGCAACTGGATATCCATGATCACGAGATTGGGTACGAATTGGCGCGCGCTGTCGAGTGCCTGCAGCCCGTCGGCCACCGGCTCGACCGCGAAGCCGTTGGCCTTCAACACGTCGCAGAAGAGCTTTCGATTGAGATCGTTGTCCTCGACAACGAGGATGCGCTTTGCCACTGGCCATTCCCTTCGAGCGACACCATCTATTGTCTCTGAAGGAGCGTGACAATTCTTCGTGAGCCCAAATCACCGAACGACCCGGAGGCGCTGGCGCTTGCCGCGCTGGGCTGGGTGCTGTCGGACGAACACCGGGCCCGGCGCTTGCTTGCCTTGACCGGACTGACGCCCGAAGCGTTGCGGGAAGGTCTCCAGGAGCGTGGGGTCCTGGCGGCCGTGCTTGAATTCCTGACCGCGCACGAACCCGATCTCATTGCGGCGGCCCATGAATTGGGGATCGAACCGGCCGAACTTGCCGCGGCGGCGCGGGGGCTGGTCCAATGAGCCGTCCGCTGATCGTGTCCGATTGCGACGAGGTGCTGCTCCACATGGTCGCCCATTTCCGCGACTATCTCGGCGAGGAGCACGGGGTCGAATTTCGCTGGGAGGGCGGCAATTTTGCCGATGCGATGCGCTATCGCCGGGACGGCGAACCGCTCGCCGAAGAGGAAATGTGGCGCCTGCTGAACCTGTTCTTCGACAGCGAGATGCATCGCCAGACCCCGATTGCGGGAGCGGTCGAAGCGGTCGGAGAGCTGGGAGAAGTTGCCGATATCGTGATCCTGACCAATCTCAAGGACCACCGGATGGAAAAGCGGGCGCATCAGCTAGCCAACCATGGCATCCATGCCCGCGTCTTCACCAACCAGGGCCCCAAGGGTCCGGCGCTCAGGGCGATAATCGAGGAATACCGGCCGAACCGCGCCTTCTTCATCGACGACATCGCCAAGCACCATGAATCGGTGGCGGAAGAGGCTTCCCATGTGACCCGCCTGCATTTTTGCGGCGAGCCGCTGGTTGCGCCCTATATCGAATGTGCCCATGTAGCGGGCCACGCCCATGCAAGGATCGACAAATGGTCCGAGGCCTTGCCGTGGCTGCTGGAGCGGATGGGAGAGGAACAGGGATGACGATTGACGCGCGGCTGGCCGAACTGGGCATCACCTTGCCGGAACCGGCTGCCCCGGTTGCCGCCTATGTTCCGGCGGTGGAAGCTGGTGGATTGCTCCATATCTCGGGCCAGCTCCCCTTCATCGACGGGTCGCTGGTGACCGGGCGGCTGGGCGAGGACGTCTCGCTCGATGAAGGCCATGCCGCAGCGCGGGCCTGCGGGCTGATGATCCTCGCGCAGGCCAGGGCTGCGCTCGGCTCGCTCGATCGGGTCGAGCGGGTGGTGAAGCTCGGCGGGTTCGTCAATTCGACGGGCAATTTCACCGACCAGCCCAAGGTCGTGAACGGCGCGTCCGAGCTGATGGCCGAGATTTTCGGTGAGGCCGGAAAACATGCCCGCAGCGCCGTTGGCGTGCCTGTCCTTCCGCTCGGTGCGGCTGTGGAAGTGGATGCGATTCTTGCCGTCAGGCCTGCTTGACCGCTGGTTTGCGCCGCCTCCCCACCAGAGCCGCACGGCCTGGCTCGGCAGGCATGAATATGCCCATCGCGGCCTGCATTCCCCCGGTGTTCCGGAAAACTCGATCTCGGCCTTCGCCGCAGCGATTGCGCGCGGCATGGGCATGGAATGCGATGTCCAGAAGAGCGCCGACGGCGAGGCCATGGTGTTCCATGACTGGGAGCTCGATCGACTGACCGACGATCAAGGCGAAGTCGTCGCAAGGAGTTCTGGCGAGCTTGCCCGAATCACGCTCAAGGGCAGCAATGACCGGATTCCCACGCTGCGCGACCTGCTGGGCCTCATCCGGGGCCGGCAACCGCTCCTGATCGAAATCAAATCGAAGCGGACCATTCAGCCGGATCCGCTCTGCCTTGCGGTCATGCGGGCGCTCGAAGGCTATCATGGGCCACATGCGGTGATGAGCTTCGACCCGCGCGTGGTCCATTGGTTCCGGACCCATTCGCCGAATACGCTGCGCGGCCTGGTGGTGACCGAGGAGAACGCACGGAGCCTGCCTTGGCGGCTTTACCGCCACTGGTGCATTTGGCACGGCAGGCCGGATTTCCTGGCCTACGACGTCCGCGATTTCCCGAGCAATTTTGCCGCCAGCCAGCGGGCCAGGGGGCTGCCTGTGCTGACCTGGACGGTCCGATCTCCGGAGCTGAGGAGGATCGCGGCCGAATTTGCCGATGCGCCGATTGCCGAAGGCGCGGGGGTTGCTACACTTCGAACATGAGCGATTCCCCGTCGATCACCGCCCGCATTGCCCAGGCGGTCGGCGATCTCCCACAAGCGCAATGGGACGCCCTGGCCGGAAGCGACAACCCCTTCGTCAGCCATGCCTTCCTCACGGCACTCGAAGATTCCGGCAGCGTCGGACCCGGCACCGGCTGGAGCGCGCTGCCGATCGTGATCGAGGATGCGGAGGGCAGGTTGGCAGCCGCCTTGCCGTCTTATCTCAAGACCCACAGCCAGGGCGAATATGTGTTCGATCATAACTGGGCCGATGCATGGCATCGCGCGGGAGGCAAATACTATCCCAAGCTGCAGATTGCGGTGCCGTTCACGCCGGCGAACGGGCCGCGCATCTTGTTGAAGGACGTCTCCCTCGCCACGCCGTTGCTCCGTGCCGCCGAAACACTATGCGAGCGTGAGGGACTTTCGTCGGCACACGCGACCTTCATCGAACCGCGGCAACTCCCTCTGTTCGAAGCCGTCGGATGGCTGCCGCGCAGCGACATCCAGTTCCATTGGTTCAATCGCGGTTACGGGAGTTTCGATGATTTCCTTGCCGTGCTGTCATCGCGCAAGCGCAAGAATCTGCGCAAGGAGCGGCAGGCGGCAACGGAGGGCCTGATGATCCGTTCGCTGTCGGGCGACGATATCAAGCCGGAGCACTGGGATGCATTCTGGCGCTTCTACCAGGACACCGGATCGCGAAAATGGGGGACTCCCTATCTCACGCGCGAGGCGTTCGACCTGTTCGGCGAACGCATGGCCGACCGGATCCTGCTGGTCCTCGCGTTCGAGGACGGTCGGCCGATCGCGGGCGCACTCAATTTCATCGGGACCGAAGCGCTCTACGGGCGCTATTGGGGCTGCCTGGCGGACCGGCCGTTCCTGCATTTCGAGCTGTGCTATTACCAGGCGATCGATGCCGCGATCGATCGGGGACTGTCGCGGGTGGAAGCGGGGGCGCAGGGCGGCCACAAGATCGCCCGTGGCTATGAACCGGTCCAGACATGGTCGGCGCACTGGATTGCCGACCCGGGATTTCGTGCAGCGGTCGCCGAGTTTCTCGGGCGCGAACGCCGCGGCGTTGCCGCCGACACCATCTATCTCGGCGAACGGACGCCGTTCAGGAAGGGCTGAACGTCAGGCGGCCCTGCGAGCGTTGGCCGAAAGCCATTCGCGGGCGCGCCGCTGGGCCTCCGCGATTTCGCGGGCGGACATCTCGTCCGAAACATCGGCCCGGCACCACGCAGCCTCCTCGTGGCCCCGCGCGGCGGCGATATTGAACCACTTATGCGCTTCGACAAGGTCGCACTGGACCCCGTGGCTGGCGGTCGAATAGGCAACCCCCAGATCGTAAAAGGCATTGATGTCGCCGGCTGAAGCTGCGGCAAGGCAGCTGGCAATCAGCATGCTTTCGCTCTTGGCATTCCTTGAAGTAGCCGGGACGGCCTTTCCGGTCTGCCTGATCACGTTCATTTCCATGAACTGTCCCCCCTGTTTCGGGCGGCCCCTGCCGCCGTCGAGGAGAGCTTCCGCCTCGCATGGTCAACAAATAGTTAACAATGCTGAAAAAAGTGGATTCCGCGCGAAATTCGCCGCAACCGGGCCGTTGTTCGCCCGGGCTTCATTTTGGGACGGCGACCGGCGCGATTGGAACTTGTATGCCTCATGGCCTGCCCCTATAGGCGCGCCAACCCAACCGGACAGCGCCACCGGACTTATCCGGGGCGAGCAGGGAAACAGCCGGTTCCCGGGAGAGGATTTTGAACGGAGAGCCCAATGGCTTCGCTTGCCGGTGACGACATAGATATTTTGGCCAAGGCCAGGCGATCGCTCGACAGCGATTATACGCCGTCCGAAGATGAAGAATACATGAGCCCCAAGCAGTTGGAATTCTTCAGGAATCTACTTGCAGAGTGGAAAAGGTCGATTGTCTCGGCCTCCGAAGGGACATTGCAGTCGCTCCAGGATGGCCCGATCCGCGAGCCCGACCTCAACGACCGCGCCTCGAGTGAGACCGATTGGGGGATCGAACTGCGGACCCGCGACCGCCAGCGCAAGCTGATTTCCAAGATCGATTCCGCCCTGCGCCGGATCGACAAGGGCGATTACGGCTATTGCGAGGTGACCGGCGATCCGATCGGCATAAAGCGCCTGATCGCCCGCCCGATCGCGACCATGACGGTCGAGGCCCAGGAAGCCCATGAGCGGCGCGAAAAGGTCTCCCGCGACGATTGATTGCCTGGACGGAACGCCCGATTTGCGACCGAGACAGGGTTAAGGCTTTATTTGCCAGTTTCGCGCTATTGGTGTCTCGTCAATCGACAGGTGTCGATTGGTCGCGGCGGGCAATCGTGCCCGTCGGGTGAAGGACGAGATCGCGTAACGATGAGCCAGGTTGAAGCACGCCAGCTGAATCGTGACAGCCTGTTCCTGATGGCCAACATCAAGGTCGAAGGGGATCCGTCGGGTCTCGAATACCGCGTAAAGGTGCGCAATCTTTCCTCGGGCGGAATGATGGCCGAGGGCGTGTTTGAAGCCGCCCGCGGCGCTGCGCTCAAGGTCGAGTTGCGCAATATCGGATGGGTCAGGGGCTCGGTCGCTTGGCGGCAGGGAAACCGCTTCGGCATCGCCTTCGACGACGAAATCGATCCCCGGAATGCGCGGGGCCACGCGATTTCGGGCGGCAGGGATTCGGACACGCCGCGATTCGTTCGCCCACCGCTCAAGCAATCGGCTCCCGAACCTTCGAAGATCCGAAAGATCTGACAGTCACCGACTCCCATTGAAGCCGAGGGGCGCTGGCTCTAGCTTCGGCCGATGATCCGCATCCTGCTCCCGGCATTGCCAATCGCCCTCATGTTGTCCGCTTGCGGCAGCGAGGAAAAGGGCGCGCTGGAGATCGCGGTGATCGGGAGCGAGAATGGTCCTTTCGAAGAGGGAACCCGGCTCTCGTTGGCCGGGCAGAATATCCGGGCAGCGACGGCCGAGGGCCTGGTCGGTCACGACCCGTCCGGCCAGGTGGCCCCGGCGCTTGCCGAGCGCTGGATCGTGACCGAGGATGGGCGCAGCTACATCTTTCGCTTGCGGGACAGCGATTGGCCGAACGGCGGGGAGCTGACGGCCGAGAGCGTGGTTGCCGAATTGCAGCGCGTGGTCCGCGAGCTTGCGGGAACTTCGCTGGGATACGACCTTGCGCAGATATCCGAGATCCGCGCGATGGCCCAGCGCGTGGTCGAAATCCGTCTCAAGGGGCCGATGCCGGATTTCCTGCAATTGCTGGCCCAGCCCGAGCTCGGCCTCCGGCGCGAGGGGGTGGGCAATGGGCCGATGACGATGAGCCGGGAGGAAGGCACCGCCATCCTGGCGATGATGCCACCTGAAGCAATGGGGCTGCCGCCGCGGGAGAATTGGCAGGATAACACAAGAGTGCTCAGGGTCCGGGGCATGCCCGCCGAACAGGCAGTCAGCGGCTTTTACGACGGCACCTACGACCTGGTTCTCAACGGCAGGATCGAAACGCTGCCGCTTGTGCGAACCGGCGCCCTGTCGCGTTCCTATGCGCGGCTCGACCCGGCGATCGGCCTTTTCGGGCTGATGGTCAGGCGCACCAGCGGCTTCCTCGACGATCCCGTTCGGCGCGAGGCAGTCGCCATGGCGATCGACCGCGAAGGCATCATGACGCCCTTCAATCTAGGCGATTGGGCGCCCACGACCAGGCTGGTCGCGCCGGGCATGCAGGGCGATCTCGGCACTATCGGGGAGCGCTGGACGGAGATGACCCTCGCTTCGCGCTGGGAAACCGCTTCCCGGCGGGTTGCGGCGTGGCGGGCTGAAAATGGCGGAAGAGAAGTGCGGCTTACGATCGAGCTTCCCGAAGGCCCGGGTTCGGATATCCTGTTCGACAGCCTTGCGGGCGACCTGTCGGGTGCGGGCATAACGCTCATCCGGACCGAAGCAGGCAGCCGCGGCCAACTCTACCTGCTCGACCGGACCGCCCGCTATGCCGGGGTCCGCTGGTTCCTCAACCAGTTCAATTGCGGCCTGCGGCGCGGTGTCTGTTCAGCAGATGCGGACTTCCTCGTGTCCGAAGCGGTGGCATCGAACGATCCGGCGGAACAGGTTGCCTTGCTCGCGGAGGCCGAGGCGGAACTGACCCGCACCAACGCTTTCATTCCGCTCGGCCAGCCGGTGCGCTGGTCGCTCGTCGGCTCGGCGGTGACCGGCTTTGAACCCAACCGCTGGAATTTCCATTCCTTGCCACATCTGGCGACGATCCCCAGATAAGGCCAAAGGAGTCCTGCCATGGCGGACAGCCAACGCCCCAGGGTGATCGGCATTGAACTGAACACCGGCACCGATCCGGCGGCCATTCGCCAGCGGATCGAGATGCTTGAAATGGTCCTGGAGCGCAGCTTCGAAATTCCCGGCCTCGGGCGCAAGATCGGGCTCGACGCGATTGTCGGCCTCGTGCCGGTGCTGGGCGATATATTCGCCGCGGTCATGGGTTCCTACCTGATCTGGGAGGCGCGCAATCTCGGCCTGCCGAAATGGAAGCTCTGGCGCATGGCCGGAAATATCCTGTTCGATACGGGAGTTGGCGCGGTTCCGCTGGTGGGCGACGCGTTCGACCTGTTCTTCCGTTCCAACACCCGCAATCTCAGGATCGTCAAGCGGCATCTCGACAAGCATCATCCCGCGACGCAAGTTATCGAAGGCTAGTCCCGAAACCTCAGGCCTCGAGTTCGATGTCCCAGTAGAGCCAGTCGCGCCAGGTTTCGTGGAGATAGTTGGGCGGGAAGCCCTTGCCGTGCTGCTGCAATTGCCAGCTGGTGGGCCGGATCGGCTGCACCAGCAGCGGCATTCGCGCCTGGGCAGGGGTCCTGCCGCCCTTCTTCATGTTGCACGGCGCGCAGGCGGTGGCGACATTTTCCCAGGTCGTCCTGCCGCCAAGCCGGCGGGGGATCACGTGGTCGAAAGTCAGGTGCGCGTGGCCACCGCAATACTGGCAGGCAAAGCGGTCGCGCAGGAACACGTTGAAGCGGGTGAATGCAGGGAATTCGTTGGGCTTCACGAATTGCCGCAGCGCGATCACCGAGGGGATCTTCATGTCGAGCGAAGGCGAATGGACCTGCCGGTCGTAACTCGCCACGATATCGACCCGTTCGAGGAACACCGCCTTGATCGCCGTCTGCCACGGCCACAGGCTCAGCGGGTAATAGGACAGCGGCGTGTAATCGGCATTGAGCACCAGCGCGGGGCAGGATTCCAGCTGCCGCAAAGGATCGCCTTCCGCACTTCGGAAATGTGCTGCCCGTTCGATCAGTTCGGCCTTGAACACGGTGCCGTTTCCTTCCTGATGCGCGCAAAGGAGCATTTGCCGCGCGAAAGAGTCAACCCTGTTACAAATTGCGATTCCACAGGAAATTTGCTGTGGCAGTGCTTTCCCAGGCGGAATTTTCGATGATCGTTACCCGGTTTGCCCCCAGTCCGAACGGTTCGCTCCATCTGGGCCATGCTTTCTCGGCGATCGTCGCCCACGACCTTGCGAGGGAGCGCGGAGGCCGCTTCCTGTTCCGGATCGAGGATATCGACGGTGCCCGCAGCCGCCCGGAGCTGGCCGAGGAATTCCGGGCGGACCTCGCCTGGCTGGGGCTCGCTTGGGAGGAGGTCCCGGCGCAATCCACCCGCATGCACGCTTACGAAGCGGCGGCGACAAGGTTGCGCGAGGCCGGCTTGATCTATCCTTGCGCCTGCACCCGGGCGGAGATCGCCGCTGCGTCGATCGCGAAGGGACCGGATGGCCCCATCTACCCCGGAACCTGCAAGGGCCGCCAAGTCGACCCGGAGGGAAGGGTTGCCTGGCGGCTCGACATGGAAGAGGCGCTCGCGAGGGTCGGCGAACTTGAGTGGTTCGACGAACGCGCCGGCCTGCAGCAGGCCACGCCGCAGCGGTTCGGCGACGTGGTCCTGCTGCGCAAGGATGCTCCCGCCAGTTACCATCTGGCGGCAACGCTCGACGATGCGGCAGATGGAGTTACCCTTGTCACACGGGGAATGGACCTGTTCGAAGCCAGCCATCTCCACCGCCTGCTCCAGGCCCTGCTCGGCTTGCCTGTACCTGCCTGGCATCACCACCCTTTGCTGCTCGACGCGCAAGGGAGCAAGCTCGCCAAGCGTCGGGGCTCGCCGTCGCTTGCCGATCGCCGCAAGTCGGGCGATGACGGGCAAGCGCTGGCTCACGCATTGCGGTCTGGTGAACTGCCTGCTGGAATTTCGCTCGGCGAGGGCCTAGATAGCCGGCCATGAGCACATTCCTCATCATCGTACTCGTTGGCCTGATGATCATGGTCGTGGTCTCGCTGGTGCGCGGGATCATCGCCTTCCTGCAGACCACCAGGCAGGACATCGATGCCGGGGGCGACGGCAATATCCGCGAGATGCAGCTCAAGCAGAACCAGATGATGTTCGCGCGGATCAAGTACCAGGCACTGGCCGTGGGCGTCGTTTTCATCCTGCTCATGATTTCGCGCTAGCCAACGCTGGCATCGCCCCCGCGGAGCGGCTAGTTACGCCGTTGCTGCAACGGCGAAGGAAATTGGCGAATGGACAGGATCGGCATCATCGGCGCCGGACAGATGGGCTCCGGAATTGCCCAGGTCGCGGCCCAGGCCGGATACGGCGTGATGCTGGCCGATATCGACCTGGCGCTGGCCGAAGCGGCGAAAGACAGGATCGGCAAGCAGCTCGCCCGCCTGGTCGAAAAGGAGAAGGTTGCGGCAAGCGCGGCCGCCGCCACCCTGGAACGGATCGCCCCGGTGGCCGATTATGGCCCCATGGCGGAAGCCGGGTTCATCATCGAAGCGGCGACCGAACGCGAGGAGATCAAGCGCGCGATCTTCGATAGCGCCGGCAAGGTCTTGGGTCCCCAGGCAATCCTCGCCAGCAATACCAGTTCGATTCCGATCACGCGGATGGCCGCCTCGGTTCCCGATCCGGCCCGCTTCATCGGGCTGCATTTCTTCAATCCTGTCCCGCTGATGCAACTGGTCGAAGTCATTCCCGGCCTCGCAACCAGCGAGGAAACCACCGGCCGGACAAGCAGGTTCGGCGAAAGCCTGGGCAAGCAGGTCGTCCTGAGCGGGGACGAGCCGGGTTTTGTCGTCAACCGGATCCTGCTGCCCATGCTCAACGAGGCCTGTTTCGTACTCGGCAGCGGCACGGCCGGCGTCGCCGATATCGACAAGGGTTGCCGCCTTGGGCTCAACCACCCGATGGGCCCGCTGGAATTGGCCGACTATATCGGCCTCGATACCTGCCTGGAAATCGTCAAGGTCATCTTCGAGAGCACAGGGGATTCGAAATACCGCCCGGCGCCGCTGCTGGCGAAATATGTCGATGCCGGGTGGCTGGGGCGCAAGTCCGGGCGCGGCTTTTACGACTATTCGGGCGGTGAGCCGGTCCCGACCGCCTGAGCGGGGTCGCGCAGGGGCTTACTCGGCTCCGACATCGAATTCGTCGCCGGATTCGTCGGCTGGTTCGTCGGCAAAGCTCTGGTCCTCCTCCGGTGTCGGATCGAAACCGTCGGCGCTGTCGATCAAATCCTCGTCGGGCGTGAAGCCCATCGGAAGATCGTCCGGAGCGAATTCGCCAGTTTCGGCGAGATCTTCGGCGGCCGTCGAAGGATCGACGCCGATCTCGTCCAACCCAGCCTCCGGGTTGCTCTGCGCCAGATCGGCGGGAGGCTGGGTATTGCTGTAAAGCTCTCGGTCTCCGCCACCGCGGAACAGCTGCCCGATGGCCAGGATGAAAATGACGAAGGCGAGTACCGCCAGTTTGTTCTTCATCAGGAACTGGTACATGGGCTTCATCCTAGCAGGGAAAAGTTAACCATCCGTCGCCAGCAAGAGACGCTTCAATTCATAGACGAGCTTGAGCGCCTCGCGAGGTGAGAGCGAATCCGCCTCGATGGCCTCGAGGCGTTCGCGAACGGGATCGCTCTCCTTTACCTCTTCATCGGCGGTCGAGGCAAACAGCGGCAGGTCACCCAGGCCTGCCGCAAGGCCGCCGGTCTGCTGGCGCCCCTCCTCCAGCCGGTCGAGCACCGCCTTGGCGCGTGCGACGACCGGGGCGGGGACACCCGCCAGCCGCGCTACCGCCAGGCCATAGGACCGGTCTGCCGGTCCCGACCCCAATTCATGGAGCAGGACCAGCTCGCCCTTCCACTCGCGCGCCCGGACATGGTGGAGCGACAAGGCATCGCAGGTTTCGGCGAGTCGCGCGAGCTCGTGATAATGGGTAGCAAACAGGCAGCGGCAACGGATCGTCTCGTGAATGGCTTCGGCGACCGCCCAGGCGAGGGCGAGCCCGTCATAGGTCGAAGTGCCGCGCCCGACTTCGTCGAGAATGACGAAGCTTCTGTCCGTGGCTTGCGCCAGGATCGCAGCCGTCTCGACCATCTCGACCATGAAGGTAGACTGCCCGCGAGCTAGATTGTCCGAAGCGCCGACCCGGCTGAACAACCGGTCGACCAATCCGATCCTGGCGCTGTCGGCGGGAACGAAACCGCCGGCCTGGGCCAGCAGCACGATCAGCGCATTCTGCCGCAGGAATGTCGATTTGCCGCCCATGTTCGGCCCGCCGATCAGCCACAGCCGATCGTCGGGCGTGAGCCGGCAATCGTTCGCCACAAACCGCTCGCCCCGCGACTTCAAGGCGGCTTCGACCACCGGATGCCGGCCGGCCCCGATTTCGATTTCGCGACTTTCCCCGAGGTCGGGCCGGCACCAATTGTCTTCTGCCGCCCTTTCGGCCTGGCCCGCGGCCACGTCGAGCCGGGCGAGGGCAGCCGCCGTGGATGCGATCGTGCGGCTCGAACCTGCGACTTCTTCCACCATATGCTCGAAATGGGCTTCCTCCGCGGCCAGCGCGTGGCCGCCGGCTTCGGCGATCCTGCTCGCCTCTTCGTGCAGTTGGAGCGAATTGAAGCGCACCGCATTGGCCATGGTCTGGCGGTGGGTAAAGCCGCTCTCCGCCGTCATGAGCTTGTCCGCATGCTTGGCGGGCACCTCGATGAAATATCCGAGCACGCCATTATGCCGGATCTTGAGCGCGGCGATTCCCGTCTCGTCGCGATAACGGGCTTCCATGGCAGCAATCGCGCGGCGGGCATTGCCGGCTACGGCGCGCAATTCGTCGAGTGCGGCGTCGTAGCCCTCGGCGATAAAGCCGCCCTGGCCGCGCTCGGTTGGCGGTGCCGGCACCAGCGCTCGGGCAAGCAGGTCGACCAGCGCGCCGTGCCCTCCCAGCCGGGGCAGGAGATCGTCCAGCAATGGAGGGCGATCCGTTTTCCCCTGAAGGAAGTCGCGGATCCGGCGGGCCTCGGCCAGGCCGTCGCGTATCTGGCCAAGGTCGCGCGGGCTGCCGCGACCGGCAACCACGCGCCCCAGCGCCCGGCCGATATCGGGCGAAGCGCGCAACACTTCGCGCAGGTCCGCGCGCAACAGCGGATCGTCGTGAAAGAATTGGACCAGCGAGAGGCGTGCATTGATCGCAGCAGCCGATGTCAGAGGAGCAGAGAGGTCTTCCGCCAATTGCCGTGCACCAGCACCGGTCAGGCAGCGATCGATGGCTGCAACCAGGCTGCCTTGCCGGCCTCCTTGCTGGCTGGTGAGGATTTCGAGACTCGCGCGGGTGGCCGCATCCATCGCGAGCTGTTCGCTCCCTGATTTCATGACAGGCGGCAGCAGGAAGGGAAGTTTTCCCCGTCCGGCGTGGTCGAGATAGGCGATCAGCCCGCCCGCTGCCGCCAGCATCGCGCGTGAGAACGCCCCGAAGGCGTCGAGCGTGGCGACGGAATGTGCCTGCTTCAACAGTGCTTCGCCATGCTCGCTCGCAAATTGGGAGCGCGGCCGTTCGATCGCTCCATCCGGCGCTTCGCTCCAGCCTTCGGGCACCACCACTTCGCTTGCACCCATTCGCGCCAGCGCAGCGTCCTTAGCTTCGGGGGCGCACTCCTCGAGCTCGAAGCGACCGGTCGAAATGTCGCAACAGGCGATGCCGCAAGTGCCGCGGATGTCGCAGATCGCCGCCAGCAAATTTGCCCGCCGCGGCTCGAGCAGCGCTTCCTCGGTCAGCGTCCCGGCGGTGACGAAACGGATGATATCGCGCTTCACCAGTGCCTTGGAACCGCCGCGCGCCCTTGCCTCTTCGGGCGTTTCGACCTGTTCGGCTATCGCCACCCGGCAACCAGCCTTGATCAGGCGCGCGAGATAGCCCTCCGCGGCATGGACCGGCACCCCGCACATCGGTACCGGCATGCCGCCATGTTCGCCGCGACTGGTCAGCGCGATATCGAGCACCTGGCTTGCCTTCCTCGCATCGTCGAAGAACAGTTCGAAAAAGTCGCCCATGCGGTAGAACAGCAGGCAATCGCCGGCTTCGCGCTTGAGCGCGAAATACTGCTCCATCATCGGGGTGGTGCCGCTCGCCATGGTCTGTTGGCGTAAACGGCAATTCGATGATTCGGGAGGGCAGGGTGACAAGCTTTCCCCTATCGCGTCGCCCGATGTCGCGTTAGTGCAGGGCGCAACACGGAGGATGTCCTTGGCCGACGAAGACAAGCAGAGTTTTACGACCCGCGAGGCGCTGTTCTATCATCAGACCATTCGCCCCGGCAAAATCGAGATCATTCCCTCGAAGCCGGTGGCGACCCAGCGCGACCTGAGCCTGGCCTATTCCCCCGGCGTTGCCGCGCCGGTCGAGGCGATCGCGGCCGATCCGGCGGCGGCCTATGAGTATACCGCGAAGGGCAACCTCGTGGCGGTGATATCGAACGGCACGGCGATCCTTGGCATGGGCAATCTCGGCGCGCTCGCTTCCAAGCCGGTGATGGAAGGCAAGGCGGTGCTGTTCAAGCGCTTCGCCGACGTCGATTCGATCGACATCGAACTCGCCACCGAAGACCCGCAGGCCTTTATCGATGCAGTGGCGCTGATGGAGCCGACTTTCGGCGGGATCAATCTCGAAGACATCAAGGCGCCCGAATGCTTCATCATCGAGCAGGCGCTGCGCGAGCGAATGAACATCCCGGTGATGCACGACGACCAGCACGGCACCGCGATCATCGCCGCGGCCGGGCTGATCAACGCCTGCCATATCACCGGTCGCCGGCTCAAGGACGCGAAGATCGTGGTCAACGGCGCGGGAGCCTCGGCGATCGCCTGTACCGCGTTGATCAAGGCGATGGGCGCGCGGCACGAGAACGTCACCATGTGCGACAGCAAGGGCGTGATCTATCTCGGGCGCGAGAATGTCGACCAGTTCAAGTCGGCCCATGCGATCGAGACCAAGGCACGGACCTTGGGTGAGGCGCTCAAGGGGGCGGACATTTTCCTCGGCCTCTCGGTCAAGGACGCGGTCAGTCCCGAAATGATCAAGTCGATGGCGAAGAAGCCGATCATCTTTGCCATGGCCAATCCCGATCCCGAGATTACTCCGCCGGAGGCAAAGGAAGTTCGCCCCGATTGCATCGTCGCCACCGGCCGTTCGGATTTTCCCAACCAGGTCAACAACGTGCTCGGCTTCCCCTTCATTTTTCGGGGCGCGCTCGACGTGCGCGCGACCGCCATCAACGAGGAGATGAAGATCGCCGCGGCCGAGGCGATCGCCGAACTCGCGCGGGAGAGTGTACCCGAAGAAGTCGCCGCGGCCTATGGCGTGAGCCACCAATTCGGCAGCGACTACATCATCCCCGCACCGTTCGATCCGAGGCTGATGGAACGCGTCTCTGCCGCCGTTGCCAAGGCGGCGATGGATTCGGGCGTAGCGCAACGCCCGATCGAGGATTTCGACGCCTATCGCCTGAGCCTCAAGGCTCGGCTGAACCCGACCACCTCGGTACTCACACAGGTCTATGCCGATGCCCAGGCCGATCCGAAGCGCGTTGTCTTCGCCGAGGCCGAGGAGGAGGTCGTGCTGCGCGCCGCGATCCAGTTCAAGGATTTCGGCTATGGCATTCCGGTGCTGGTCGGGCGCACCCAGGCCGTGCGCGACAAGCTCAAGGAGCTCGGAGTCGACGATCCCGACGAGTACGAGATCCAGAATTCGGCGGTTTCCGAACATGTTCCCGGCATGGTCGATTATCTCTATGCCCGGCTCCAGCGGCGCGGCCATACCGAGCGCGACGTGCGCCGGATGGTCAACCAGGAGCGCAACATCTTCGCTTCGCTGCTGGTCGCGCTGGGCCATGGCGACGCGATGATCTCGGGCCTGACCCGCACCTTTGCCCAGACCATGCGCGAAGTGCGGCTGGTGCTCGATCCCAAGCCCGGCGAGATTCCCTTCGGCATCCATTTGATGATCGGCAAGAACTACACGGTGTTCCTCGCCGATACGACCATCAACGAGCGCCCGAGCGCCGCCGAGCTGGCGCATATTGCGCGCGCAACGGCAGGCGTGGCGCGGCGGCTGGGACATGAGCCGCGGGTGGCGTTCCTGTCCTATTCGACATTCGGCAACCCGCCGGGCAAATGGCTCGAGAACATTCGCGACGCGGTGGCGATCCTCGATGCCGAGGATCCCGGTTTCGAATTCGAAGGAGAAATGGGGCCCGATGCCGCGCTCAATCCCAAGGTCATGAAGCTCTATCCCTTCAGCCGCCTGTCGGCCCCGGCGAATGTCCTCGTCATGCCCGGCCTGCAATCGGCCAATCTCTCGGCCAAGCTGCTGCGCGAACTGGCCGGCAATGCCGTGATCGGCCCGATGCTGGTGGGGATGGAAAAGCCGGTCCAGATCGCCCCGATGACGGCGCTCGCCCCCGATGTGCTGACCCTGGCAGTGCTTGCAAGTGCGGGCGTGGTGAGCTGAGCGTCACTGCATGGCGGTATAGATCCCGTAGCCGCTGGTCAGCGTCAGCACCACGCCGACCAGGATCAGCATCTGCTTGGCGGGGAAATGCTTGGCTGCCCAGGCTCCGAACGGGGCGGCCGCCACTCCGCCGATCAACAGGCCCAATGTCGCCCCGGCCAGGTCGGCAATGCCGAGATGATAGATGAAGGTCGCCGAAATGGTGAGCGTCAGGAAGAACTCGACGCTGTTGACGGTGCCGATCACGCGGCGGGGTTCGGCCCCCTGGATGAGCAGGTTCGAGGTTACCACCGGTCCCCATCCGCCACCGCCTACGGCAGAGAGAAATCCGCCGACTATGCCCAGCGGCGTGACGAACCTCGCTTCTCGCGGCACGTGCACATGCACGAAACCGCGCCACAGGAGATAGAGGCCGATCAGCGAAAGATAGGCCAGCACGAACGGCTTGACGATCCTGGCGTCGAGCGAGGTGACCAGGCTCACGCCGATCACGCCGCCGGCCACGCCGGGAACCAGAAGCAGCAGGAACAGGCGCCCGTCGATATTGCGATGCAACAGGTGGCTCAGGCCGGAAATCGCCGAGGTAAAGAACTGCACCAGGTTTACCCGCTGCGAAGCAAGCGCGGGCGGCATCCCCATCAAGGCGACAAGCAGCGTATTGCAGATCACCCCGAACGCCATGCCGAGCGCGCCGTCGACCAGTTGCGCGGCAAAGCCGACCGCAATGAATGGCAGGATCGCCCAGATGTCTATGCCAAGGAATTCCATCGCGCGCGGTTGCGCCAACCGCCCGGATTAGGAAAGCAAGTTTTTCTACTGTCCCTGCTGCCAATCTATCAGCGCCGGCGAAAGCGGAAGTACCACACTTCGTGCCCCTGCCGCCTGGCCTTGGCTTCGTAGCGGGTCTCGCACCAGCCGCCCGGCCGCCGCTGCCAGTCTTGCGGTCCCTCGACCAGCCATTCGAACTGGTCGCTATGGCGCCGCATCACCATCAGCGCGTGGCGAAGATAGACCGGCTGGTCGGTGCCGAAGCGGAATTCGCCGCCTGGCCTGAGCTTGGCCGCGAACAGGTCGACCGGCCCGTCATTCATCA
>NZ_DBNHSF010000046.1:0-16364 GCF_057143545.1 Candidatus Andeanibacterium sp. | reverse complement strand
AGAAGCCGAAATCGTACCACCCGCCGGTGTTGGGCACGGCGTAGACCGCGATCTTGGGGTTGAACAGCGAGCCGATCCACGCCCAGGGGAAGACGAAGCCGTGCCACAGCCCCCACCAGAAGCCGGGCGTCTCGGGAGCGTGCTCGACGCCGGCGGGGATCTGCGAAGCGCAGGCGGCGAGGAGCGCTGTCAATCCGAGGACCGCGCCGATGCGCCAACCCCTCTCCCACCGGGAGAGGGAGGGGCCCGAGCCGCGCAGCGGCGTGGGAGGGTGAGGGTCGGGTGCATTGGTCATCATGTCCACCTCCGCTCTCAACCTGAGCGTTCGGGGCCGATTTGTGAAGCGATTGTCTGCAAAACACCTTCGCAATTCGACAGAACCTCGTTGTTCCAGAAGCGTAGTACGCGATAGCCTTGGCCTTCGAGGTAACGGGTTCGCCGCTCGTCCGCGACCGCCAGCTCCGCATGTTGTCCGCCGTCGATCTCGACGATCAGCTTGTGGCCGAAGCTCAGGAAGTCCGCGAAATATGGACCGACAGGAGACTGGCGTCGGAACTTGGCGCCCGGAAGACATTCGCGCAGCTGGCGCCACAAAAGCCTTTCGGCGTCGGTCGCATCGCGGCGGAGCCTTCGCGCACGACCGACCGCACCCGAAGGAGCGTCGCGATAGGATTTCACGCCGCTTCGCCCTCACCCTTCCGCGCCTGCGGCGCTCCCTCCCTCTCCCGGTGGGAGAGGGATTGGGTTACTGGCAGGCCAAACACTCTTCGTAATCGGTCTGGCCGCCGGCGCTGAGTTCGATCTTCGGCGCATCGGCGGTGTTGTCGGCCTCGACCCCGCCCGCGAAGCCCGCGCGCTGCACGCTTTTCGAACGCAGGTAATAGAGCGACTTGATGCCCTTCTCCCACGCCTGGAAGTGCAGCATCAACAGGTCCCATTTGTCGACATCGGCGGGGATGAACAGGTTGAGGCTCTGCGCCTGGTCGATATAGGGCGCGCGGTCGGCCGCGAATTCGAGCAGCCAGCGCTGGTCGATCTCGAAGCTGGTCTTGAACACCGCCTTTTCCTCGGGACTGAGGAAATCGAGATGCTGGACCGAGCCGCCGCGCTCGAGGATCGAGTTCCAGACATTGGTCGAATCCTTCGCCTTCGCCTGGAGCAGTTTCTCGAGATAGGGGTTCTTGACCACGAAACTGCCCGAGAGCGTCTTGTGGGTATAGATGTTCGCGGGAATCGGCTCGATGCAGGCCGACGTGCCGCCGCAGATGATCGAAATCGACGCGGTCGGCGCGATCGCCATCTTGCAGCTGAAGCGCTCCATCACGCCCATTTCCTCGGCGTCGGGGCAGGGGCCGCGTTCCTTGGCGAGCATCATCGAGGCTTCGTTCGCCTTGGCCGCGATATGCTTGAACATCTTCAGGTTCCACGCCTTGGCCATCGCGCTTTCGATGCCGATGCCCTTCGACTGGAGGAAGGAGTGGAAGCCCATCACCCCCATGCCGACGCTGCGTTCGCGGCTGGCGGAATATTTGGCGCGCGCCATCTCGGGCGGGGCGCGGTCGATATAATCCTGCAGGACATTGTCGAGGAAGCGCATCACGTCCTCGATGAAGCGCTTGTCGGTTGCCCATTCGTCCCAGTTCTCAAGATTGAGCGAGGAAAGGCAGCACACCGCCGTGCGATCGTTGCCAAGATGGTCGACCCCGGTCGGCAGGGTGATTTCCGAACACAGGTTCGAGGTCGAGACCTTGAGGCCGAGATCGCGGTGATGCTTGGGCATCATCCGGTTCACCGTGTCGTTGAACACGATATAGGGTTCGCCGGTCGCGAGCCGGGTTTCGACCAGCTTCTGGAACAGCGAGCGGGCATCGACCTTGCCGCGCACCGATCCGTCCTTCGGGCTCCTGAGCTCGAATTCCGCGCCAGCCCGCACTGCTTCCATGAATTCGTCGGTGACGAGCACGCCGTGATGGAGGTTCAAGGCCTTGCGGTTGAAATCCCCCGACGGCTTGCGGATTTCGAGGAACTCCTCGATCTCGGGATGCGAGATGTCGAGATAGCAGGCGGCCGAGCCGCGCCGCAGCGAGCCCTGGCTGATCGCCAGCGTGAGCGAATCCATCACCCGCACGAAGGGAATGATCCCGCTGGTCTTGCCGTTGAGGCCGACCGGCTCGCCGATCCCGCGGACATTGCCCCAATAGGTGCCGATCCCGCCGCCGCGCGAAGCGAGCCAGACATTCTCGTTCCAGGTGCCGACTATTCCCTCAAGGCTGTCGCTGACCGAATTGAGGTAGCAGGAAATCGGCAGGCCGCGGTTGGTCCCGCCGTTCGAGAGCACCGGGGTGGCGGGCATGAACCACAATTTCGAGATGTAATCGTAAAGCCGCTGCGCGTGCTCCTCGTCGTCGGCATAGGCATCGGCGACGCGGGCGAACAGGTCCTGGTAGCTTTCGCCGGGCAGGAGGTAGCGATCGGTCAGCGTTTCCTTGCCGAATTCGGTCAGGAGCTCGTCGCGGCTGGCGTCGGTCTCGATGTTGAAGCGGCGCGGATTGACCGATTTGGAATCCTTCGCGGGCGCGGCGGCGGCCTTCACCGCTTCGGCCCCAGCCATTGCCAGGACTTCGGCTGCCGCGCCTGCAATCAGCTCGTCCGAACCCTTGTCGCTCTTGTCCATCGTCACCGCTGGGGTGTCCTTCTCGGCCTGTCTGCCGCCTTCGCCGGGGGATTTCCTCGCTGCGGGTTTCGCCGCTTCCGCGTCGTTCTCGATGAGTGCTTCGTCCAAATCCTCAAGGCCCATCGCAGCCTCATCCCCAGTCCTGAAATCCATTCTTCAAAGCCCCCGAATCCGGTCTCGTCCCATTTACGGCCCGTCCAGCCGTGTTCTATTTTCGTTCGAATCGGCAGCGAAGCGTCCACCCTACCAATTCCGCAGCACGAAAAGGGAAAAACTTATCCCCCTTCTGTCCCCAGCCGCGCTCCGATATGGGGATTCAATCACCAGACTCCACCCCTGTTGCGCGAATCCCGGCCACGCGAGTGAATCAAGGTCTAGTGGGTGTCCCCCGGAGTTCGACCACAAGCCATAGTGCTTTTTTCCGAATCATCCGCAAGGGGGTATTTTCGCGATTCATCGATTGTGACAGGCGAATGACTCGGTGTATTGTATGTGTAATACGCCGCGACGCGCGGGCAAAGCTGCACTCGCACGGCGCGCAAGGGGAAAAATGAATCCGTGAAAAAATTTTTCCGGTGAAAGGACCTCTCCGGGGCTTTTGAATCATTCGAATCACGAGGTGAAACATTCGTGCTCGATCGGCTCTCCGGGTAGGGTAAATCGATGGTCCCGCTGCTAACAATATTCCGGTGACAGGCATCCGCGGAAGGCCGCCGCATGGCGACGTGCTGACGCCCGGCGAATGGGCGGTGGTCGAGTTCGTCCGCCACGGACTGACCAACCGCGCGATCGCCACCCGCCAGGGCGTAAGCCTGGACGCGGTGAAGTTCCACGTCGCGAACGCGCTCGCCAAGCTCGGCATGGCGAGCCGCAAGGAGCTGCGGCAATGGAGCGGCGTGCGGATCGACAGCGCGCTCAAGCGAAGGGAGCAGGCGATGGCAGGCGAATTGCAGCTGGGCCCGGTGGGGCAGGTGGCGCGGACGGTTTCCGACATCGAGGCGAGCACGGGTTTCTATCGCGACACGCTCGGCCTGCCGCACCTGTTCAGCCATGGCGCAATGGCGTTCTTCGATTGCGGCGGGCTGCGGCTCTATCTCCAGGGCGGAGAGGCCAGGCCCGAATCGATCCTCTATTTCCGCGTCGCCGACATCCACGCGGCGCATGAAGTGCTCGTGGCAACAGGCGTCAATTTCCTCTCCGCCCCGCACATGGTCCACCAGCACGCCGACGGGACCGAGGAATGGATGGCCTTCATCGAGGACCCGGACGGGCGCCCGCTCGGCCTGATGGCGAACGCGAAAGCCGGTTAGACGACAGTCCCGAACAGCTTGCCGACACCCGCGGTTACGGCCATCGCCAGCGCGCCCCAGAACACCACCCGGACGACAGCCTTGACCGGCGGCGCTCCTCCGGCGCGGGCGCCGAGAGCGCCCAGCGCGGCGAGAAACACGAGCGAGGCCCCGACCACGGCCTGGACGATCATCGGCAAGGGAGCGAGCCACGCCGCCGCGAGCGGCAGCGCCGCGCCGACCGCGAACGTCGCCGCCGAAGCGAGCGCCGCCTGCAGCGGGCGTGCCGTGGTCAGTTCCGAAAGCGCCAGCTCGTCGCGCGCATGGGTGGCGAGCGCATCCTTGGCCATCAATTGCTGCGCCACCTCGCGCGCAAGTTCCTGTGTCAGCCCCCGCTCGACATAGATTCCGGTGAGTTCGTCGAGTTCGAATTCCGGCTGCTCAGCAAGTTCGCGCGTCTCGCGGGCCAGGTCGGCAGCCTCGGTATCGGCCTGCGAGCTGACCGAGACATATTCGCCCGCCGCCATCGACAGCGCCCCGGCGGCAAGTCCCGCGAACCCGGCGAGCAGGATCGCGGGCTTGTCGGCCGCGGCGGCGGCGACCCCGACCACCAGGCTCGCGGTCGAGACGATCCCGTCATTGGCGCCCAACACGGCGGCCCGCAGCCATCCGATCCGGCCGATCCGGTGCGTTTCGCTATGCAGCCTGCTCATGACTTTTCTCCTTGGCCTTGGGGCAGGCCGGAGCCCGATGCCAGCGCCGACCAGGCCCCGTAGCTCGCGACGAGAAACGGCACGGCAAAGGTCAGTACGATCTTGCCCCAGTCGAGCGGCGCCCCGTCCGCCAGCCTGTCGCCCTGGTTGATCAGGTTGAGCACCGTTCCGATCACCAGCGCGACCCACAGCGAGCGGGTAAGGATCGGCGGACGCAGCACCCGTCGCAGCGGCGAACGCTCCACGTTCACGGCACCAGCACCGTGTCGCGCGCTTCGCTTTCGGTCTCGGGAAAATCGAGCGTATAGTGCAGCCCGCGGCTTTCGTGGCGCTTGAGCGCGCTGGTCACGATCAGCCCGGCGCATTCGAGCAGGTTCCTGAGTTCGATGAGGTCGGTGGTCACGCGAAAGTGGCCGTAATAATCGTCGATCTCGTCCCTCAGCAGCTTGATCCGGTGCGCCGCGCGTTCGAGCCGCTTGGTCGTCCGCACGATCCCGACATAGTTCCACATGAAGCGGCGGATCTCGGTCCAGTTCTGCTTGATGACGACTTCCTCGTCCGAATCGGTCACCCGGCTTTCGTCCCATTGGCGGATCGCGGGCGGTGCGTCGAAGCTGTCCCAGTTTGCAAGGATGTCCCTCGCCGCCGCTTCGCCGAACACGAAACATTCGAGCAGCGAATTGGAGGCGAGGCGATTGGCCCCGTGGAGCCCGCTTTCGCTCGCTTCCCCGGCGGCATAGAGGCCGGGAAGGTCGGTCCGGCCCTTGAGGTCAATCAGAATCCCGCCGCAGGTGTAATGCTGCGCGGGGACCACCGGGATCGGCTCGCTGGTCATGTCGATCCCGAGCTTGCGGAGCTTCTCGTCGATTGTCGGGAAATGCTCGCGAATGAATTCCGCAGGCTGGTGGCTGATGTCGAGATGGACGTAATCGAGGCCGTAGCGCTTGATCTGGTCGTCGATCGCGCGGGCAACCACGTCGCGCGGGGCGAGCTCCATCCGCTCGGGGTCGTAATCCGCCATGAAGCGGTGGCCGGTCTCGGGGTGAAGCAGCCGCCCGCCCTCGCCGCGAACCGCCTCGGTGATGAGGAAATTCTTGACCTCGAGATTGTAGAGGCAGGTCGGGTGGAACTGCATCATCTCCATGTTGGAGACCCGGCAGCCCGCGCGCCACGCCATCGCGATCCCGTCGCCGGTCGCGCCGCGCGGCGCGGTGCTGAACTGGTAGACCCGCCCGGCCCCGCCCGCCGCCATCACCGTGGCATGCGCGGTATGCGCTTCGACCCGGCCGGTCCCGGTGTCGAGCGCGTAGGCGCCCCACACCCTGCCCGAGCCCGAATAGCGCGTCTCGTGCTTGCCGGTGATGAGGTCGATGCAGCTCTGGTTGGGCAGGAGGGTGATGTTGGGGTTTTCTTCGGCCGCCTTGAGCAGTGCCGCCTGCACCGCCCAGCCGGTCGCATCGTCGACATGCACGATCCGGCGATGCGAATGTCCGCCCTCGCGGGTGAGGTGGAGCGCGTTTCCCTCGGCATTGAACGGCACGCCGAGCTCGATCAGCCGTTCGATCGCCGCCGGGGCATTCTCGATCACGAACTCGACCGTCTCGCGGTCGTTGAGCCCGGCACCCGCGACCATGGTGTCGCGGATATGCTCCTCGAACGTATCGCCGGCATCGAGCACGGCCGCGATCCCGCCCTGTGCCCAGGCCGTGGAGCCGCTGGTCAGTTCGCCCTTGGCCAGCACCAGCACTTTCTTCGTCTCGGCCAGGGTCAGCGCCGCGGTCAGCCCCGCCGCGCCGGAGCCGATGATCAGGACGTCATGCGTGTCAGGGGCCCCGCTCATGCCGCTTCCTTCGCGCTGGTGAGCGAGACGAACACATCTTCGAGATCGGCCTCGCGGGTGGTCACGTCTTCGACTGCATAACCTTGCTGCTGGAGCTGGGCGAGCACCTGGCCGGCGCTGACCTTCGCCTTGTCATAGGTGATCGCCAGCGTCCGCTCGCCGGTCTTCTCGCATTTGAGGAAAGCCTCGCTTGCCGGAAGATCGGCCACCTCCCGGTCGAGCACGACCTCGACCACCTTCTCGCCCATCATCCCGACCAGTTCGCGGGTCGGCTTGTTGGCGATCAGTCTGCCATGGTTGATGATCGCGATCCGATCGCACAATTGCTCCGCCTCTTCGAGGTAATGGGTGGTGAGCACCACCGTCACGCCTTGCTGGTTCAATTCGCCGACCAGCTCCCACAATTGCCGCCGCAGTTCGACATCGACCCCGGCGGTCGGTTCGTCGAGCACCAGGATCGGCGGCGAATGGACCATCGCCTTGGCGATCAGCAGGCGGCGCTTCATCCCGCCCGAGAGCGAACGGGCATAGGCATCGCGCTTGTCCGCCAGATGCACCGCCCTGAGCAATTCGTCCGAACGCCGGCGCGCTTTCGGTATGCCCCACAGCCCGCCGATATTCTCGAGCACTTCGAACGGCGTGAAAAAGGGATCGAACACGATCTCCTGCGGGACGATCCCGATCGACGCCTTGGCGTTGCGCATGTCGCGATCGATATCGTGGCCCCAGATGCGGATCGTGCCCGCGGTCTTGGTCACTACCCCTGCCATCATGTTGATCAGGGTCGATTTGCCCGCGCCATTGGGGCCCAGGAGGCCGAAGATCCCGCCCTGCGGAACGTCGAAGCTGACTCCGTCGAGCGCGAGCTTGGCGGCGGCGCGCTTGCTCGGCGCATAGCGCTTGACCACGCCCTGAATCGAAATTGCCGGTTCAATTTCAGCCATCGGCGCATCCCTTGGGCCAGCGGCGCTTCCGCGTAAAGAGGCGATGACAGGGATGATGCGGCAAACAGGTCTGGTCAAAATGTAGCGTAAACCGGGATTTAACCCTCCTCTGACAGAAGCGCTTCACACGCATGGGGCTATTTGGGGACCGAATGGGACCGAGGGGCTTTTCCGAAGCGCTGCAGAGCGCGCCAGCCCGCTTGATGACGCGGCTCACCGCGATGGCCCTGGCCGTCGCCATGAGCCTTGCTGCGCCCGCCGCCCGCGCCGCCGATACCGCCGCCGCGACCTCCGAAGCGGAAATCCTCGACGATATCACCATCATCACCACGCAGAATATGGATTTTGGCGTTATGGCGCAACCAAGCGCGCCGGGCACCGTGGTGATGACGCCCAGCGTCACGCCGACCTGCACGACAACCGGCGGGATCATCCGCGTCGGCTCGTGCCAGCCAGCCGAATTCAGCGGGTTCGGCACAACGAACCAGATCGTCCGCATCCAGTTGCCGAATTTCCCGGTCATCATCTCCAATGGCGTCGAAACCATGACGATCGACGCGAGGTCGATCAGCGGCGACCCGAGTCTTGCCTATGTCAGCGGCAATCCTGCGGCGAACGGCCTGGTCCGCTATCGGATCGTCTCGGGCGATGGCAGATTCAGTTTCCGGGTCGGTGGAACCCTCTATGTCAATGCCAACCAGGGCTTCGGGCAATATGTCGGCACATTCGACGTGACGGTCGCCTATCAATAGCCTGTTGCCGGCGGTTCATTCGATATTGCGAATTGTCCGAGGCAAAGTTAGGGCGGCGGCATGATCGAACCGCCCGAAATCACCTTGGTCGACACCAGACGCGTCTGCTGCGACGGTTCGGGCGGGATTCGCGGCGGGGAACGCTTCCGCGCCGCTGCCTTGGGCCATCCGCGGGTGTGGCTCGAGATCGACGAGCATGGTTATGTCGATTGCGGTTACTGCGACCATCGCTTCGTGCTCAAGGGTGGCCCGGCCGAAGGCGCCGACCAGTCCGAACTGCCCGATATCGCCTCCGGCGCCAGCATTTAGGGCTGACGACCGACTTCCAGCTTTCGACCAAGGGCGCTTTCGCTCGGCGCGCGATTGCCTATATTGACAGGCATGAGCATCACCGATCCGCGCAGCTACCTCTATGCCGAGGGAAAACTCACTCCGGACGAGGCGCAAGCGCTGGCCGCGCGAACGCTGGCCAATTGCGACGATGGCGAACTCTATCTCCAGTTCGCCGCGACCGAGAGCTTTGCCTTCGATGACGGACGGCTGAAGACGGCCGACTATTCGCGGGATTCGGGTTTCGGCCTGCGCGGTGTTTCGGGCGAAATGACCGGCTTTGCCCATGCCAATGATATCAGCGCGGAAGCCATCGCCCGGGCGGGTGAAACCCTGAAGCTGCTCGATCCGGCGAGCGCGGTCCGGGCGGCTCCGCCGCGCAGGAGCAACCGCCATCTCTACACCGACGAAAGCCCGCTCGACCTCGTCCCGTTTACCGAGAAGGTGAAATTGCTCGAAGCGATCGACGCTGCGGCGCGGGCGCGCGATCCGCGTGTGGCACAAGTGACCGTCGGGCTCAGCGGAAGCTGGTCGGTGATCGATATCGTGCGCGCCGACGGCTTTGTTGCGACCGATATCCGACCATTGGTGCGCCTCAATGTCCAGATCGTCGCCGAGCACAATGGGCGGCGCGAGACCGGCGGTTACGGGATCGGCGGGCGCCATCTCTATGACCGGCTGTTCGACCAGGGCGAATGGAGCAAGGTGATCGACGAGGCGCTGTCGCAAGCGCTGACCAATCTCGAAAGCGTCGATGCCCCGGCCGGGGAAATGACGGTGCTGCTCGGCCCGGGCTGGCCCGGTGTCTTGCTTCACGAAGCGGTCGGCCACGGGCTGGAAGGCGACTTCAACCGCAAGGGCACCAGCGCATTCAGTGGCCGGATCGGCGAGCGGGTTGCCGCCGCGGGAGTCACCGTGGTCGACGACGGAACCATCAATGCCCGCCGCGGTTCGCTGTCGATCGACGATGAAGGCACGCCGACCAGCGAAACCGTGCTGATCGAGGACGGCATCCTCAAGGGCTATATGCAGGACCGGCTCAACGCCCGGCTGATGGGGATGGAACCGACCGGCAATGGCCGCCGCGAAAGCTACCAGCACGCCCCGATCCCGCGGATGACCAACACCTTCATGCGCGCCGGGAACGACGATCCGGCGGAACTGCTCGGCCGGGTGAAGAAGGGCATCTACGCCAAGAGCTTCGGCGGCGGGCAGGTCGATATCGTTTCGGGCAAGTTCGTGTTCTCCTGCACCGAGGCCTACAAGATCGAGAACGGCAAGCTCGGCTCGTCGATCAAGGGCGCAACGCTGATCGGCGACGGCCCGACCGTGCTTACGCGCGTCACCGGGATCGGCAACGACCTCGAGCTCGACCCCGGAATCGGGATGTGCGGCAAGGCCGGGCAGGGTGTGCCTGCCGGGGTCGGCCAGCCGACCCTGCTGGTCGACGGGATCACGGTGGGCGGCACCGCCTGAGCGACGAAACGGTCAGCCGCTGTTAAGGATCGCAGGCGCAAAATTCGTTACAGGAAAGGGATTTGATCATGAAAAAGATTTTGACAGCCCTCGCGATTTCAGCACTCGCCCTGACGGGTACGGCCGCCCAGGCCGAGAAGAAGAGCGGCGAGGAAGAACTCGCCGAATTGCTCGACGGCCGCGTTGCCGGCGAACCGATGCGTTGCATCCCGACCTGGCGCGGCAGCGAAAGCATGTCGATCATCGACAACACGGCGATCGTCTACAAGTCAGGCCGGACGATTTATGTCAACCGTACCCAGCAACCGCAGAATCTCGATTGGAACGACGTGCTGGTCATCAATCGCTTCAGCGGCAGCGAGCTATGCAGGCTCGACCAGGTGACCACGATCGATCGCGGCAGCGGCTTCTTTACCGGCGTCGTGTTCCTGACCGATTTCGTGCCCTACACGCTGCCGGACAAGGACAAAGGCTAACAGCGCGGTGTCTGCCGCCCAGCGCCCCTGGGCGGCGGAACTGCTCCATTTCTGGTTCGAGAAACTTGGCCCCCGCGACTGGTTTCGCGGGGGTTCGCATGTCGACAAGGCATTGCGCGAGCGCTTCGAATGCATTCTGCTGGCGCTGTTCACCCAACCGGCCGAGAGCTTCCTGAGCGACCCGAAGACCGCGCGCGCGGCCGTGCTGCTGTTCGACCAGTTGCCACGCAATCTCTATCGCGGGACGGTCGAGCAATTCGCCTTCGATCCGCTGGCGCGGACGATCGCCCGCGGGGCGCTGGCGCTGGGCTGGAACCAGGGGCTGGACAAGCCAAGGAAGCAGTTCCTTGCAATGCCCCTGATGCATAGCGAGGCGATCGCCGACCAGCTCCTCTCGCTGCGCTATTACACCGCGCTGGGAGATCCCTTCATCCGCCGGTTTGCCCTGAACCATTACCGGATGGTCGCCCGCTTCGGGCGCTTTCCCCATCGCAACGCGCTGCTCGGCCGCAAGAGCACGCCGGCCGAGATCGCCGCGATCGCTGCCGGGAACAGCTGGTAGGGTTCAGGCGACGCGGATCGCGGCCTGCTGCGCTCAGGCCGAGCCCCAGGGCCAGCGCCGCACCGCCCAAGACCGCACGACGGGTAGGGGCCCCCGCAATGGGGCCCGGCGTCATTTCGGCAGCACGCGAACCTGTCCACCGATCGCGGTCGAAAGGCTGGCACCACTCGTCGGGGTGAGGCCCGGCCGCGCCCCCGGCTGGCCGCCGCCGACCCACAGGTCGACCCGCCCCGGGCGCACTGCCCGGACGCCATCGTTGTCGACCGTGCTCACGGCCCGGTCGTCAAGTTCGAAACGCACCGTCTTCGTTTCCCCCGGCGCGAGGTGGATCCGTTCGAACCCGACCAGCGAGCGGATCGGCTGCCCGGCCATGTCCGGGTGGCTGATATAGAGCTGGACCACCTCGTCGCTCGCCATGCGACCGCTATTGGTCACATCGACGCTGACCGACCGGTCGCCCGCCGCCCAATTGCCGAGCGCGGCATTGGCATAGGCAAAGCTGGTGTAGCTCAACCCATAACCGAACGGGTAAAGCACCTCGTTGCGGTGATATTTGTAGGTCCGGTTCTCCATCGAATAATCGGTGAAGCCGGGCAAATCATCGAGGCCGCGATAGAAGGTCACCGGCAGGCGGCCGGCCGGGCTGTAATCGCCGGCCAGCAGCTGCGCGACGGCATGGCCGCCTTCGCCGCCCGGATACCACGCCTCGACGATCGCCGGGATATTGGCATCGGCCCAGTTCACTTCCAGCGCGCTGCCGTTCATCAGCACCAGCACGGTTGGCGTGCCGGTCGCATGGACTGCCTGGAGCAGGTCGAGCTGCGGCTGCGGCAGGCCGATCTTGGTCCGGTCGCCACCGTGGAAGCCATCGGCCTCGACCTGCATTTCCTCGCCTTCGATCCGGGCCGACAGGCCGCCGACGAAGATCGCGAGGTCGGCATCGGCCGCGGCCTGGATCGCGCGTGAACCATTGTCGTCGGGCCGGCTCCAGACGAGATATTGCTCGCCGCGCAGGCCGCGCTGCCAGCCTTCGATGCGGATCGGATAGACCTTGCCGGCTTCGAGCTCGATCGAGCCCGAGAGGATCGACGGGGCATCGCCCACGCCCCATTCCTCGACCACCGGCCGGCCGTCGATATAGACGCGATAGCCGTTTTCGGAGGCATAACGGAAATTGTAGCTGCCGGTAGCAGGGGCCCTGAGGAATCCGGTCCAGCGGGTCGAAGTCAGCCGCACATCGGGAGAGCGCCAGGCGACCGTGGCGGTCGCTTCGACCCCGCTCGAGGTCGGGGTCCCGGCAAGGTCACGCCCGGCAAAGTGCTGCGCGGTGAGCCCCGCCTGGCTGCAGCCGGCATCGACGCAGAACATCTCTCCCGGCACCGGCTCCTCGGCCGGACCGATCAGCCCGGTCCCCTGGACATAGGTGATCTTGCTGCCCGGGAAGCGCGCGCGCAAGCCGTCGAGCACGGTCACCGGATTGGACGGTGTCCCGTAATAATTGCCGACCAGCGTATCGAAACTGTCGGCATTCGGGCCGACCACCGCGATGCTCGCCGGTTCGCCCTTGAGCGGCAGGAGGTCGCCCTCGTTCTTCAGGAGCACCATCGAGGCCTTGGCGATCTCAAGCGATTTCGCGCGATGCGCCGGCGTATCGTAATCCTCCGCCGTGATCCCGGCCCAGGGCAGGGTTTCGTAGGGATCGAACATGCCGAGCTGCATCCGCGCGGTGAACAGCCGGACCAGCGCCTGGTCGAGCACCTCGATCGGCAGTTCGCCATTCTCGACACCGGCGACGATCTCGTCCGGCTCGGTGTTGAGATTGTTGCGATAGTCGCCGCAAATCACGTCCATCCCGGCCTTGAAGCCGAGCGCGACGCCGCGCACGCGGTTGAGTTCATAGGCCAGCGCGTCCTCGCGGTAGATGTTCGCCGCGCCGCCGCAATCGGTCACGACATAGCCGCCGAAGCCCCAATCCTGCCGCAGCCGTTCCTCCATCAGGAAGGGGCTGGCACAGGCGGGAACCCCGAACAGCGCGTTATAGGCGCACATGATCGCCGCCACCTCGCCATCGATCACGGTCGTGCGGAAGGCCGGCAGATAGGTTTCCTCGAGATCCTTCAGCGTCGGATAGAAATCCTGCTGGTGGCGGCCCTGCTCGGGCCCGGAATGGACCGCGTAATGTTTCGACGTCGCGATCGTCTTGTAATATTTGGGATCGTCGCCCTGGAGGCCGGTGATGAAGGCATTGGCGACCTGGCCGGTCAGGTAAGGATCTTCCCCATAGGTTTCCTGCCCGCGGCCCCAGCGCGGATCGCGGAAGATGTTGATGTTGGGCGACCATACGGTGAGCCCCTGGTAGAAACCGCTGCTGCCGTCCGGCTGGAGCGTGTCGAGATACTTCGCCCGAAACTCGGTCGAGGTGACTTCGGCCATTTCGTGCATACGATCGGTGTCCCACATTGCGGCAAGGCCGATCGCCTGCGGGAACACGGTCGCGATCCCGGCGCGGGCGACGCCATGGAGGCCCTCGTTCCACCAATTGTAGGCCGGGACCTTGAGCCGCGGGATCGCCGGGGCATTGTGCCCGGCCTGCTCGGCCTTTTCGCGCAGGGTCATGTGCGAAACGAGATCGACCGCGCGGGTGTGGAAATCGAGCGAGGTATCCATATAGGGCATCGCCGCAGGATCGAACGGCGCGGCAGCCCGCGGCTGGCCAGTTTCCGCCGAAGCAAGACTGTCGGCCGAGGCCTGCATGGCGCAGCCCGAAACAGTCAGGGCAAAGGCCAGCGTCATGGCCGCGATACGCTTGGAACGAATAGTCACAGGAATTCCCCTCCTTGCCCGGAATCGCGTTCGGTGCGTCCGGTCTTTCCGCGACCTTGCCCAAGCCTGTCGGTCCGGTCAAGATGGGAGCGCTACCATCCTAGGAATTCGGCGGTTTAGGCTGTGGCGTGCTGCTGCTTGATCCGGAACAGGTAGAGCACCAGCAGCGCCGCCAGCACACCGCCGCCGAGATTGGCGAGCAGTTCCGCCCCGAACACGCCGGATTCGCCGAGCATAGGCTGGAGCAGCGCCGCGGCCGGCAGCATGATCAGCGCCACGCGCGTGACCGACAGGACCAGGGCGCTACCGGCCCGGTCGATTGCGTTGAGCGCGCCGTTGGCGGTGATGAGGATACCGAAGCCGGCATAGCCCCAGGCGGCGATCAGCAGGTAATCCGTGAAGCTCTCTATGATCGCGGGATCGTCGGTGAACAGCCGCGCGAGCGGCTCGCGCGCGAGCACCATGATCGCCGCGACCACCAGCCCGTAGCACATGCAGAACAGCCCCGACTGGATCATCGCCGAGCGCGCCCGGTCGACATGCCCGGCCCCCCAGTTCTGCCCGACAATGCCGCCGATCGAGGCGGACAGGCCGAGCAGCGGGACGATCGCGAATGCCTGCAGCCTGGTGGCCGCGCCGAAGCCGGCGACCGCCGCCGCACCTTCGGTGGCCAGCACGGCGGTCAGGATCGAAAGCCCCATCGGATTGATCGCATTGGCGAAACTGGCAGGCCCTGCGACCCTTGCGAGCGCGCGGGTGCTCACGCTCCAGTCGCACTCACGTACCAGCGTCGGGTGGAAATGGATGTCGGTCGCCGCCAGCAGCTTGAAGCCCAGCGCCACGCCGATCGCCATCGACAGGATCGTGGCATAGGCCGATCCGGCGATCCCGAAACCTGGCAGCACGCCGAGTCCGTCGATCAGCAGCGGATTGAGGACCAGATTACACAGCGCCATCGTGATCATGATCGCGCTCTGGCGCTTGGCCTCGCCCTGCGCGCGCAAATTCCCGTTGAGCCCCATCAGCACCAGCATCAGCGGAAAACCGAAGCAATAGGGAACCATGAAGCGATCGATCAGCTCGATCGTATAGGCATCGGCGTTCATCGCCCGGAACAGCGCGTGGCGAGAGGCGAACAGGATTGCCGCCATCGCCACCCCGAGCATGGTCGCCAGCACGATACCGAGATTGCCGATCCGCTGGGCCTCCAGGAAATGGCCCGCACCCAGCCGCCGCGACACCACCGAAGTGATCGCCGCCATCACGCCGACCCCAAGGCTCGACAGTGCCTGGTTGATCGGGAAGACAAAGCTCATCGCCGCCAGTTGCGGGCCGCCCAGCCGGCCGATGAAATAGGCATCGACGATGCCGACCGATGTCATGGCGGCGATCGCGACGATCGCGGGCGTGGTCTGGCCGACCAAGTGGCTCGTTATCGAGCCGGTGGTGAGGCGGGGAGAGCGTGTTGACATCGATGGGCGGCGGGCCCTCTCTCAAATATTCCAGGTTACAGGGCCGCCAATGCTCGGCGTGCCTCCGGCATCTGGTAACCCAGACTTCGACTCATGTCCGCAGCCTGGAATTCGTTGCGCACATAATTCCTGAATATGGGACGCGGATCAGGCGGCTCGCGACCAGCTGCTGCAGCTTTCTTCCTGGGCGGTTTCCCCGGCGCAGATGGCTGCCATGCGCGTCCGTAGCCGGTCGAGTACCGCGCCGCCGCCATTGGCCTCGGCCCATTGGCGGACGGCCTCGCCCCAATCCGACACTTTCACGCGGGTGCGCTGGTAATAGCTGTCGGGGCTCCTGGCGAGTTCGCCGAGGACGGCGCCGGCGGCTTCCTCGACCGCCCGCTGGTCCGCCGGAGCCAGCCGCATGACGTAGTTCGACCACGAAATCGCCCATTGCACGCGGGTTGCCGGGCCTTCCGAGGCTTCATAGGCCTTGCGCGCCCAGTCGATCGCTTCGGCCTTGTCGCCGCTGTCTTCGGCCAGCGCGGCGAGCCCGCTCATATAGTAATAGGGCGTCTCGGAAGCCTCGAGTTCGGCCAGCAGGAGCTGCTTCGCACCTTCCTTGTCGCCCGCCATGGCGAGGAGGTCGGAGGCGTCGCTGATCACGCTTTCGCGACTGGCGCGATCCTTGGCATTGGCATCGGCCCAGGCGGCGCGCTGTTGGACCTTCGCGAGCACCGCGGGCGGAATCTCGTCGCCGGCCAGCGCGATATCGGCATGGACCGCATCGAGCCGGTCGGTCAGCGAGAGGCTCTCGTCGGTATGGATCTGGTCCATCGCCGCGATCAGTTGTGCGCCCTGTTCATTGCGCTTGCCCTCGTCTGGCAGGGCCAGGATCAGGTCGGGCGCGGAGAACATCAGCTCCTGACGGTTGGCCCGCACCTCTCTCGCATCGGCCAGGATCTGCGGCAGGATCGCTTCGACCCGTGCCTGCTGCCGCGCGGTCAGCTCGCCCTCGAAATTGGCGACCAGCG
>NZ_DBNHSF010000045.1:0-15909 GCF_057143545.1 Candidatus Andeanibacterium sp. | reverse complement strand
ATCTCAGCCAGGTGCAGGTGTTCCCGACCGAGTTCGAGGACATCCAGCGCGAATACCCGATCGTCTTTCGCAGCGACATAAGCGGAGCGCTCCGTCCGGTCGCGCTGCTGGGGCTGGGGCGCAGCGAAAACCTGTTCCTCGATGGTCAGGGTGGCTGGGACGCGGACTACGTCCCGGCGCTGCAGCAGCGGGGACCGTTCAGCATCGCCACCCCCGCATCGGGCGACGGGGAACCGAAGATCAAGATCGACCTCGACCATCCGCGCCTATCGCGCAGCGAAGGCACGCCGATCTTCCTCCCCCAGGGCGGCAATTCACCCTATCTGGAGAAGGTCAGCGCGGTGTTGCGGGCGATCTATCTCGGGCACCAGCTGCTCGATCCGATGATCGAAGCCTTCCAGTCGGCGGGGCTGCTGCGCCCGGTCAATATCGAAGCGCGGGTGAGCGAGACCGAAATCTTCGCGGTGTCCGGCGCCCAGGCGATCGACCGCGAACGGCTTGCCGCACTAGATGCCAATGAATTGCACGCCCTCCACAAGGGCGGATTTCTCCAGTCGGCGTTTCTTGCCGCGGCCTCGCTCGGCAATATCCAGCGCCTGGTCGATCGCAAGCACCGGCAGGCGGCCGGCAACGACGCCAAGTGAGTATCGGCGCACAAGCTGTGAGACGCCTGGCCGGGGTGAAGCCCGATGCAGTGCCCTATGACAGCCTGATCGAAGACCAGCAGCCGGTGGTGCTTGAGGGAATCGCGCGCGACTGGCCGTTGGTACGCCACGGGCTTGAAGGCCCGGCAGAGGCGGTCGCCTATCTCAAGCGGTTTGCCGGGGACCGGCCTGTAACCGGTTTCACCGGACCTCCAGAGATCGGCGGGCGGTTTCACTACAACCGCGATCTTACCGGGCTCAATTTCACCTCCGAGCGGGTGCCGCTGGCTGAATTCCTCGACACGATCATGGCCCATCTCGACGACGAGCACGGGCCGTCTTTCTATATCGGTTCGACCGATCTCGACATCTTCCTGCCCGGGCTGCGCGCGGAGAACGACCTTCGGCTCGACCATCCGGACTTTTCGATCAAGCCCGCGCTGGCCAGCATCTGGATCGGCAATCGCACCACCGCCTCGGCGCATTACGACATTTCCAACAACCTCGCCTGCTGCATGGTGGGGCACAGGCGCTTCACGCTGTTCCCGCCCGAGCAGATCGCCAATCTCTATCCCGGGCCGCTCGAACCGACTCCCGGCGGGCAGGTCGTGACGATGGTCGATTTCCGCGCGCCCGATCTTGCGCGCTATCCGCGGTTTGGCGAAGCGATGGCGGCGGCGCAGGTGGCCGAGCTCGAGCCCGGAGACGTGCTGTTCTATCCGGCGCTCTGGTGGCACCAGGTCGAAGCGCTCGATAGTTTCAACGCAATGATCAATTACTGGTGGAATCCGGTGCCTGCTTTCGTCGACACGCCGCAGACGACGCTGCTCCACGCGCTGCTCAGCCTGCGCGACCGGCCCGAGAGCGAAAAGCGCTCGTGGAAGGCGTTGTTCGACTATTACGTGTTCGGTCCGGCGGGCCGGGCGGCGGAGCATTTGCCGGATCATGCGCAAGGCAGTCTTGCCCCGCTCGACGAGCCGAAGGCGCGCCGGTTGCGGGCGCAATTGCTCAACCGGCTGAACCGGTAAGGAGAGGGTTCGAGTGGAGGGCAGGCAGGTCAAACGGGTGGTGATTGCAGGCGGCGGGACCGCGGGATGGACCGTGGCCGCCGCGCTGGTGAAGCAGCTCGGGCAGCTGGTCGAGATCATCCTTGTCGAATCCGACGCGATCGGGACCGTGGGCGTCGGGGAATCGACCATTCCCACCGCGCGCCGCTTTCACGAGCTGATCGGCCTCGACGAGCGCCAGTTCGTCTGCGCCACCAAGGCCAGCTTCAAGCTCGGCATCGCGTTCGAAAACTGGGCGCGCGAGGGCGACCGCTATTTCCATTCCTTCGGCACGATCGGGCAATCGACCTGGATGGCCGACTTCCATCACGTCTGGCTGCAGGCGCGCGACCTCGGCATTGCCGGGGAGTTGGGCCAATATTGTTTCGAACTGCAGGCCGCCGAAGCGGGCAAGTTCTACACCGGCGAGAATTCGCGCCTCAATTATGCCTACCACCTCGACGCGACGGCCTATGGCCAATTCCTGCGCCACTACTCCGAGCCGCTGGGGGTCACGCGCATAGAGGGCAAGATTGCCGAAGTGCGTCTGGCGCCCGACAGCGGGTTCATCGCAGCGCTGGCGCTCGAATCCGGGGAGGTCGTCGAAGGCGACCTGTTCATCGATTGCACCGGCTTTCGCGGATTGCTGATCGAAGATGCGCTCGAGACCGGATTCGAGGACTGGACCCACTGGCTGCCGACCGACAGCGCGATCGCGGTCCAGACCGAAGCGGTCGGCCCGGCGCGGCCCTATACAAGAGCGATCGCCCATAAGGCCGGCTGGCAATGGCAGATCCCGCTGCAACACCGGGTCGGCAACGGGCTGGTCTATTGCAGCAGCCTGCTGTCCGACGACGAAGCCCAGGCGCTGCTGGCTGAGCGCGTCGAGGGCACGATGCTGACCGACCCGCGGATCATCCGCTTCCGGGCGGGGACGCGGCGCAAGGCCTGGAACCGCAACTGCGTGGCGATCGGGCTCTCAAGCGGCTTTGTCGAACCGCTTGAATCGACCAGCATCCATTTGATCATGATCGCGGTCACCCGGCTGATCCAGCTGTTCCCGTTCGACGGATCCCACGAGGCCCTCGCGCGGCGCTTCAACGATCTTTCGCGCCGGGAGCTCGAAGGCATCCGCGATTTCATCATTCTCCATTATCACCTCAACCAGCGCGACGAGGAACTCTGGCGCAATTGCCGCGCGATGGAGATTCCGCCGTCGCTGGCCCAGCGGATCGAACTGTTCCGCGAGAGCGCGCACGCCTTCCAGGCCGCCGACGAGCTCTTCCGGATCGATTCCTGGGTCCAGGTCATGTTCGGTCAAAGGCTGGTTCCCGTGGGCCGCCACCCGATGGGCCGCCTGATGAGCAAGGAGCAACTCGGCAAGGCGCTCTCCAGCCTGTCAGCCAATATCGACCGGGCGGTGGCCCAGCTACCGCAGCACCAGGCCTTTCTCGACTCCTATTGCCCCGCCTGAACCGTCAGGGCGCGGTCCCGAAGCGCCAGATCGTGGTCGCGCGATAGGTTTCGCCCGGCCGCAAGATCGTCGTCGGGAATTCCGGGCGGTTGGGGCTGTCCGAAAAATGCTGCGTTTCGAGCGCGATCCCGTCGCGCGGCCGGATCGCGCGGCCCGACGGGCTGAGATCGGCGCCGTCGAAATAGTCGCCGGTATAGGCATGGACCGAGGGTTCGGTGGTCTCGACTGTCAAGCGCCGCCCTGATGCGGGATCGGCCAAGATGACGGCCCTGCCAAGCTCGCCCGCCGGCTTGTCGAGTGCCCAGCTGTGGTTGTAGCCGCCACGGTCGGCCGCCAGCAGCGGCGATTGCGCATCGATCCGCTCGCCGATTGCATGGGGCTCGCGGAAATCGAGCGGTGTGCCTGCGACCGGGACGAGTTCACCCGTCGGGATATCCTCGTTGTCGGTTGCGGCAAACCGTTCGGCAAAGACCTGCAGCGCGTGGTCGGTCACCGTCCCGCTGTCGATCCCGCCGAGGTTGAAATAGCTGTGATTGGTGAGGTTGAGCGCTGTCGGCGCGTCGCTGGTCGCGGCATAGTCGATGTGCAGGCTATCATCGGGATGGAGCGTATAGGTCACGCTCAGTGACAGCGTGCCGGGAAACCGCTGGGCCTCTGCCGGATCGGTCAGCGTCAGCTCGGCGCCGACCGTCTCGCCATCGGTGAACGGGCGAACCTGCCACAGCTTGAAGGCTATCCCGGGCTCCGCCCCGCCATGAAGCGCGTTGCCGGCAAGGTTGGGCTCGAGCGTCACTTCCTGCCCGTCGATCGCGAACCGCGCATCCTTGATCCGGCCGGCATAGCGACCGACGATCGCCCCGAACAGATTCTTGCCGTTGAGCTCGCGATATTGGGATTCGGAGCCATAGCCGAGCACGACATTGGCGTTTTGCCCGTCCCGGTCGGGCGTTTCGATCGCGGTGATCACGCCGCCATAGTTGAGGAACCGGACCGTCAGGCCCGAAGCGTTGCGCAGCACATATTCGCGGATTTCGGGATCGTCATCGGTGATCCCCGCGATGTCCGCTTCGCCGACCGGCGCCGCCAGCGCGAGGGTTTCATCCCCGGTCGCGGCAGGGCTGCACGCTCCTGCCAGCGCCAGCGCCGGCAAGAAAAGGACCAGCCTGTTCATTGCTTCACTCCTTCGCCAGTGCCGTAAAGCGCATCGGCCGCGAGCGCGAGGAACATGTAATTGGTCGCCCCGCCGCCCATCACATATTCGCCCTGCTGCCAGAAATACGGCCATTCCTTGAGTTCGGGCAGGTCGGGCCGGACGAGGTTGGTCCCCGAGATAACCCCGCCAGGGATATAGGACCAGTCCGCGCGGTTGACGCCATAGGCCACCAGCGGCGAATCCGCCCCGACACCCGAAACGAAGCTCTCGGTGTTCTCGCCCGGGTGGACGCCAAGCACGAAATTGAGCGCGTTGAGGAAGCTGTCGGTGCGGGTCGCCTGCGGCCAGCCCTTGTGGAAGAACCATTGCCGCACGCCGAGCGACTGGATCGTCCAGCCCGCGCCCCAGATTGCCGGCTCGTAGGGCACGCCATAGGGGCTGTCGCTGCGGGCGCTGGCCTCCACTTCCTGCTGGTGTTGCGCCACCGCGGCGGCAAGGCGTTGGCGGAAGCCCTGCGGCAGCCGGTCCTCGATCGATGCGAGCCGCCATGCCGTTCCGCCGACATCCGCCAGGATGTCCTGCTCCAACGCTGCCAGGCGATCGATATAGGCAAATTCGCCGGTCGCCTGCGCCAACTCGGCGAGCGCGAACACCTTGTTCGACAGATTGGTCGCGCGGTCGAAAGCGCCTGCCGTGAGTTCGCGCGCCGCGTCGATCGCTTCCTCGCCCAGCGGCGAACCGTGCGCGCGCATGACTCGCCCGGCTGCGGCGAGGCCGCCCGCAACGTATAGTTCGCGATTGGGGTTGTCCTCGGTGAAGACCCAGCGGTCGTCCCACTGGATCGGGCCGCCATTATTGTCGACGCCCAGGCCATCGACCGGCTGCTTGAAGCGGTTGTCGGTATGGTTGGCGGCATCGCCGAGCATGACATAGGCGCGCAGGCTCGGCGTGATGATCCCGCGATAGAGCCGCCCGAGCGCGCGGTAGCCGCCGAGCACGCTCAACAGCCCGTGTTCGATCTGCTGGATCGCGTCGTTGACGCCGTCGGGATCGTGGATCTCGACCAGCTTTCTCTCCTGGTCGATCGTCGTCGCATCGTAATCGAGGCCGAATTCCTCGACCATCTTGGCCAGCATATAGGTCGTGCCGATCTGCGATTCCACGCGTAGGTCGTAATCGCCCGCATCGTGCCAACCGCCCCGGTCGAGACCCGGCACGATGTCGCCCGGCGCGTAGGATGTCAGCGTCGCATCGCCCTGCACGTAGCCGTCGAAATGGTTCAAGGAAACCGGCGCCATCAGCGCGTCGTCGAGATGGTCCAACCCGTGCCAGATGCGGTATTTCTGGTTCACCTGCATGTGACACATCTGGACCGGGAGGAAATATTCGAGCGTGGGCTGCCAGGCATGGCGGGCATAGACCTGCGGGTCGATCCGGAACGGGTGGGACCTGGCATCGCCATAGGCGATCTCGTAAAGGCCGCTTTCGCGCACTTCGCTGAAGTCGAAACTGGCATAGCTGTAGCGCAGGAAATCGCCCCAGAGCTGCGGCACCGCCGCCAGGACCTTTTCGCGGCCTTCGGCGGTCAGGCGGTACAGCACCGCTTCGGAGCCGGCCGCGCTGCCGCGCGCCAGCTCGATCACCGCGCGCTTGGGCTGGGCCGGGGCATAGCCGATCTGCGAGACCTGGATCACCGGGCCGTAGGACCAGTCCGCGACGGTGCTGGGTGTGACGATCCATTCGACGGCATTGTCGGTGGCGCCAGCCGGGATCGGGGTCCGGACGATGAACCAGCCATTATTATGCGCCGAGCGCCCATCGATCAGCTGCAGTTCGCCGGGCCCGTCGTTGCGAAAAGTGATCCGCCGCATCTCGTCTTCCGGCGCGACCGTAAGCTGCCGGCCGATGGCGAGCGGAGCGGCGAGGACCTGACCATTGGGATCCTGCACCGGCCCGTTTTCCTGGACATTGCGGGGAACGGGAACCGTCCCGCCCGCCTGCTCGACCATCGGACCTTCGGGTTGCGGGCTGAACAGGCCGGCCGCCTCGTCCATCAGCCAGGCCTTGCCGAACAATTCGCCCGGGAACAGCTCCATGTTGAAGCCCGCCCGGCCGACCCATTCGTCCGGGAGCGGCTCGGCAAGGTCGACGGTGATGCGGAAGCTGTTGCCGCCCGCCGGGGTAACGGAGACCGAATATTCGAGATCGAGGTCGGGGTAGAAGATCGGATTGAAGCCGTGGCCGTTCTTGCCCGGATCGGGATAACGCAGCGCCTGCACGATCGTCCCGCTCGCCGGATCGATGCTGCGCTCGCCCGCCGAAACCGGCATCGGCGACCATTGCCCGGGCTCCGCCTCCAGCCGGAGGTCGCCATTCGCCGCCACCCTGCTGCCGTGCTGGATGATAGTGACTCCGGTCTGGTGGCCGTCGGGATAGATGTCGTCGAACACGATCACGTCGAGGCCGGGAGCGGAGAAATAGTTCCGCTCAGGGTCGAGGGCCAGTTCGGCCCCGGCTTCGGTACCCGCGGCTGCGATCCCCGCAGTCGCACAGGTCAGCAACAACAATCTCGCAAATGTCATTCTATCCCTCTCCGGCCGGCTTCCGGGGTTCTTCTCCGGAAATTCAGATCGTGCCGGAACCCTTCTAGCGGACCCGGCGAGGGGTGAAAGAGGGCTAAGTAGGGCGTACGCGAACGTCGATGTTAGCACTTGCAACATTTCATTGTGCACTGCACAAGTAGCGGATGAGGATCGCAATCGTCGATGAGAGTGCTGCGCGCGCTTCGATCATTGAAGAAGGTCTGGCCGAACTGGCTGATTGCGAGATATTCGTCCTGACCGACCGTAGCGGCTTGCTGGCCGAGATCGAGCAGGTCGCGCCGGATATCGTGTTGATCGATCTGGGAAATCCGTCGCGCGACGTGCTCGAGGAATATTTCGCGGTCAGCCGCGCGCTCGCCCGCCCGATTGCCATGTTCGTCGACGAAAGCGACGACGACGCGATTGCTGCATCGATCGATGCCGGGGTCTCGGCCTATGTCGTCGACGGGCTCGCGGCCAACCGTATTCGGCCGCTGCTCGACCTCGCCGTTCGCCGGTTTAACGCCTTTTCCCGCCTGCAATCCGAACTCGCCGAAGCGCAGGGCAAGCTCGCCGAACGCGAGACGATCGATCGCGCAAAGCGCATCCTGATGGACAGCAAGGGCATCCCCGAACCCGAGGCCTATGCCGAATTGCGCCGCAAGGCGATGCAATCGAGCAAGCGGATCGCCCAGATCGCCGAGGCGGTCGTCACCGCCCATGAGCTGCTGGGAGAATGATGATGAGAGGAGACGGGCAATGAGCGAAAAGCTAACGATCGGTTTCCTGCCGCTGGTGGATGCATGCCTGCCGATCCTGGCGCATGAGCACGGCTTTGCCGAAGAGGAAGGGCTCTCGCTCGGCTTCCTGCGCGATGTCTCGTGGGCGACGGTGCTCGACCGGCTGCTTTACGGGCACAGCGATGCCGCCCATATGCTGGCGCCGCTGGCGATTGCGACCGCGCTCGGCATCAACCGCCCGGCGCAGCGGCTTTCGGCTCCTTTCGTGCTCGGGCTCAATGGCAACGGGATCACGGTCAGAACCGGTCTGGCCCGGAAGATTGCCCCGGAAGGCGGCCTGGGAGACCCGGCTACGGTCGGCGCGCGCCTGGCCGAGCAGGTTCGGGAACTGGCCGCAAACGGCAAGAAACTGCGCTTCGGGGTGGTCCATCGCTATTCGAGCCACAGCTACATGCTGCGCTACTGGCTGGCCGGCTGCGGGATCCGGCCCGACCAGGACATAGACATCGTCACCGTTCCTCCGCCGTTCGTTGCCGATGCGCTTGCCTCGGGCGAAATCGACGGTTCCTGTGTCGGCGAGCCCTGGAACAGCGTCGCAGTCGAACGCGGGGTGGGCGAAATCGTCCTCGCGACCGCGCAGATCTGGCGCCGGGGCGTCGAGAAGGTCCTCGCCGTGCGCGAGGAAGTCCTCGAACAGCGCCGGCCGGCCTTCGAAGCGCTGATCCGCGCGATGCGCAAGGCCGGCAGGCATTTCATCGATCCCGCCAACTGGCAGGCGAATGCGGACATTCTTGCCCGGCCCGAATATGTCGGGGCGGATGCAGCGCTGATCCATCATGCGATCTCCGACCGGCTGGTGCTGCGCAAGGGCGAGGAACCGATCCACTACTCCGATTTCATGTTCCAATATCGCGAGGCGGCCAACTTCCCCTGGGTCAGCCAGGCCGAGTGGCTCTATTCGCAGATGGTTCGTTGGGACGGTCTCCAATTCTCTCCCGAGGCGGCCTGCAAGGCAGCCCGCGTGTTCCGGCCGGACGTATACCGCACTGCACTAGAAGGCACCGGCGAGCCGCTTCCAGGCGCGAGCTCCAAGGTCGAAGGGAGCCTCGGGCAGCTTACTTCGGTGACGGCGCAGCAGGGAGATATGGTATTGTCGGCAAATACTTTTTTCGACGACCGGGTGTTCGATCCGGACGATATCGAAGGCTATCTCCAAAGCCTGGAGTAAACAGAAATTTTTGCTGCAGTGCAAAATATCCCTTTACGCGAAAGCCTCGAATCGGTTACTGAGATGGCCGAGCCGGTCGGATCGCCCAGGGTCGGGCGAAGCAAAACCGCACCGGACAATGTCTGAAATTGCGTGGCAACGTTGCCGCCCGATCTGGTCCAGGCTGGACCGAATCGAGGCGGCTTTTTTGCGTTTCCCGCTGGTGAAGGAAGCAACTGATCGTGACGAACGGGGACGGTTTCATGGGGATCAATTTCAAACGCGGCGGCATGCTCGCGGCAGTGCTGGCCGGGTTGGCGGTGGCCGCTTGCGGGTCGGGGACCGACGATGCGAGCGGGCCTGCCGTCGCCGCGGCCAATCTCGACGGCACGATCGAGAAGCCCAATCTCAAATTCGGCTTCATCAAGCTCACCGACATGGCGCCGCTCGCCATCGCCAAGGAGAAGGGCTTCTTCGCCGAGGAAGGCCTCAATGTCGAACTCGAACCGCAAGCGAACTGGAAGGTCCTGCTCGATGGCGTGATCGGCGGCCAGCTCGACGGGGCGCACATGCTCGCCGGCCAGCCGCTCGCCGCGACGATCGGCTACGGCACCAAGGCCGACCTGATCGCCCCGCTCAGCCTCGACCTCAACGGCAATGCCATTACCCTGTCGAACAAGGTCTGGGACATGATCAAGGACGACCTGCCCAAGGGCGCGGACGGCAAGCCGATCCATCCGATTTCCGCTGCGCATCTCAAGCCGGTGGTCGAGAGCTTCGAAGCCCAGGGCAAACCCTTCAACATGGGCATGGTGTTCCCGGTCAGTACCCATAATTACGAGATCCGCTACTGGCTGGCCGCCGGCGGGCTCAATCCCGGCTTCTACAGCGACGGCGACGTCTCCGGGGTGATCGACGCCGACGTCAAACTCTCGGTCACCCCCCCGCCGCAGATGCCGGCGACGCTCGAAGCCGGCACGATCGAGGGCTATAGTGTCGGCGAACCGTGGAACCAGGCGGCGGTGTTCAAGAAGATCGGTGTCCCGGTGATCACCGACGACCAGATCTGGGACGACAATCCCGAGAAGGTGTTTGGCTTGCGCAAGGATTTCGCCGAGAAATACCCGGCGACCACCGCAGCCCTGCTGCGCGCAATCATCAAGGCCCAGCAATGGCTCGACGCCGACGGCGGAGCCAATCGCCGGGAAGCGGTCGAGATCCTTTCGCGTCCGAACTATGTCGGTGCCGATGCAGAAGTGATCGCCGCCTCGATGACCGGCAAGTTCACCTTCGCACCGGGCGATACGCGCGATGCGCCCGGCTTCAACATCTTCTTCGACAAGTTCGCCGGCTATCCATATTATTCCGACGCCGTCTGGTATCTCACCCAGATGCGCCGCTGGGGGCAGATCTCCGAAGACAAGAGCGACCAGTGGTATTTCGACATGGCGAAGGCGGTCTACCGCCCGGATCTCTATCTCGCGGCGGCCAATTCGCTGGTCGAGGCCGGCACCATTCCGGCCGCTTCCGTGCCCGAAACCGACGGCTTCCGGGGTCCGCAGGGCGGCTTCATCGACGGCATCACGTTCGATGGCAAGAAGCCGAACGAATATCTTTCCAAATTCGCGATCGGGCTGAAGCAGGGACAGAAGGTCACTGCGTCAGGGGTGAGCTGAGGCCGCGAATGCACGACCGAGCGACAAGGAGCGAAGACATGGCAACCGTCTATGCCGAGATCGACCAGGAGGAAGTCGCCACTGTTCCTTCGCACGCCGCCAATATCGGCGCGGGGGAAGTCGAGGTGGAGAAGAGCGCGCCTGACAAGGCCAATCCCTGGGCCGGCAAGCTGGCTTCGCTGGCCAGAGACCTGGTCTGGCCGGCGTTCGGCATCCTCGCCTTTGTCGGGCTGTGGGCCGCGCTCGCCCCGCAGGTCGACACTTCGCTCGGCTCGCTGCCCGGCCCGGTCGAAGTCGCCGGGCAAGGCGTGGCGCTCTACGACGAGTGGGTTGCGGCCAGCGCAGTAGAAGCACAGTTCCATGCCGACCAGGACGCGCGGAACGAAGCGGCTATCGCGGCGGGCAATGCCGGCGCCGTAACCGAATTCGACTATGCCGGTCCGCCGACCTTCCTCGACCAGATCCTCACCTCGTTGAAGACGGTCGCGCTCGGCTTCTTCCTCGCCACGCTGGTCGCGGTGCCGATCGGCCTGGTCTGCGGCCTCTCGAAGCGGGTCAACGCAGCGATCAATCCGCTGGTCCAAATCATGAAGCCGGTCAGCCCGCTGGCCTGGCTGCCGATCGTGACGATGGTCATTTCGGCGATGATCACCAGCGCGGATCCGCTGCTGCCCAAGGCGTTCGTGATCTCGGCACTGGTGGTGATGCTGTGTTCGCTCTGGCCGACGCTGATCAACACCGCGGTCGGCACCAGTTCGATCGACAAGGATCTGCTCGCCGTCGGCCGCGTGCTCAAGCTCGGCTGGTTCGCCAAGCTCACCCGGCTCGTCCTGCCCTCGGCGCTGCCCTATATCTTCACCGGCATGCGGCTCTCGCTCGGCGTCGGCTGGATGGTGCTGATCGCGGCGGAAATGCTTTCGCAGAACCCGGGCCTCGGCAAGTTCGTGTGGGACGAGTTCCAGAACGGGTCGAGCCAGTCGCTCGCGCGGATCATGTTCGCGGTGATCGTGATCGGCTTCATCGGCTTCCTGCTCGACCGGCTGATGATGTGGCTGCAGGCGCTCGCTTCCAGGAACCACACGCTGTGATGCCCGCCGCGATGACCGACCAACCGATCCTGTCCCTGCAGGGTGTGACCAAGGCTTATACCGGGAAGACCGGCGGCACGTCGAATGTCCTCGCCGGGATCGATCTCGACGTTCGCGAGGGCGAATTCATCGCGATCCTCGGCTTTTCGGGGGCCGGCAAGACCACGCTGATCTCCGCGATTGCCGGGCTGGTCAAGCCGGATGCGGGCGAAATCCTGCTCAAGGGGGATCCGATCGACGGCCCGAACAGGGATCGCGGGCTGGTGTTCCAGTCCTATTCGCTGTTTCCCTGGCTGTCGGTCGGGGCCAATGTCGCGCTCGCGGTAGATGCGGTCCACAAGGACAAGTCGAAGGCCGAGCGTGCGGCACTGGTCAGGCAAAAGGTCGAGCTGGTCGGGCTGGGCCACGCGATGGAGCGCAAGCCCTCCCAGCTCTCGGGAGGCATGCGCCAGCGCGTGGCGGTTGCCCGGGCCCTGGCGATGGAACCGGAAATCCTGCTGCTCGACGAGCCGCTTTCGGCGCTCGATGCGCTCACCCGCGCCAAATTGCAGGACGAGATCGAACGCATCCGCAAGGAAGAAAGGCGCACCATCATCCTTGTCACCAACGATGTCGACGAAGCCCTGCTGTTGGCCGACCGCGTCGCGGTCCTCAGCCCTGCGCCCGCGGCCCGGATCGGCCGGATATTCGACATCGACATCGTCCGTCCGCGCGATCGCCGGGCCTTGAACGAGAATGCCGCCTACCAAGGCCTGCGAAAGGCGATCGTCTCCTATCTCGGAAGCTTGAACGAGGAAGCGGCGACGGTCGGAGAGAGTTCGGTCGACCTGCCCAAAGTGACTCCGCTCGATCTTGCGCCCCCGCCGAAGGCCTATCGCGATGCCGCGCGCTCGCCGGTCGAAACGCGCTATCTCGAATTCTACAAGCTCGACAAGGTCTATCCCACGCCCAAGGGACCGCTGACCGTGGTCGAAGACTTCAACCTCCTGATGAACAAAGGCGAATTCGTATCGTTGATCGGCCATTCGGGCTGCGGCAAATCGACCGTCCTGACCATGGCGGCCGGCCTCAACGCGATCAGCGACGGGGGCATCGTGCTCGAAAACCGCGAGATCGACGTCGCCGGTCCGGACAAGGCGGTGGTGTTCCAGGCGCCGAGCCTGATGCCCTGGCTGACCGCGCGGCAGAATGTCGCGCTCGGGGTCGAACGGGTCTATCCGCACGCGGGGAAGGGCGAGCGCCGCGATATCGTCGACTATTATCTCGATCGTGTGGGCCTGGGCGATGCGAAGGAAAAGCTTGCCGCGGAAATGTCCAACGGCATGCGCCAGCGGGTCGGGATCGCCCGGGCCTTCGCCCTGTCGCCGCGCCTGCTGTTGCTCGACGAGCCATTCGGCATGCTCGACAGCCTGACCCGCTGGGATCTGCAGGATGTGCTGGTCGAAGTCTGGAACCGGACCAAGGTCACGGCGATCATGGTCACCCACGATGTCGACGAGGCGATCCTGCTGGCCGACCGGGTGGTGATGATGACCAACGGACCGCGCGCCACGATCGGCAAGATTCTCGAGGTCGACCTGCCGCGACCGCGCGACCGCAAGGCGCTGCTCGAACATCCAAAGTTTTACCAATACCGGCAGGAAGTGCTGCATTTCCTCGCCGAATACGACCACGGGCCTGCCGCCAAGGCAGCCTGATCCTGCCCGGGAGGGGGTGGAGTCCGGCAAGGGGGCCGGGTTCCGCAAGGATCGCCAAGATAGGGCAGGGTGTCCTGTCAGCCGGCCAATCCGGCAGTTCGGCGGGCAACGGTGTTCGCCTCTCGTCCAGTTCTTGGAACGCGGAATCGCAATGATTCCGTTCAGGGAGGTAAACCTATGAATTCGCGTATCTTGCTGCTTACTGGTGCCGCTCTTGTTGCGTGGTCCAACCCGGCCTTGGCCAAGGTCGGCGACCCGGTCGAAATCGGAGGCGGGGTCACGGTCGACCCGCAACTCAATCTCAACCTGCGCTACGAGTCCGTATCGGAAGACAACGCCAAGGAAGACGCCGACGCGCTGACCTTGCGCGCCCGGTTCGGCCTTGAATTCAAGGCCGGCGATGGCTTCTCGCTGCTCGCCGAGGGGGAAGCGACCGGCGCGCTGATTGCCGATTACAACGACACGCTGCCGGGCAACGGCAACGAACCCTATTCGACCGTTGCCGACCCGGAGAATGTCGAGCTGAACCGACTCCAGGTCGGTTACATGAAGGACGGCAACGGGATCACGATCGGCCGCCAGCGGATCAATCTGGATGACCAGCGCTTCGTCGGTGCAGTCGGCTGGCGCCAGAACGAGCAGACCTTCGACGCCGTGCGCGGGCAGGCCAAGCTCGGACCGGTCAAGCTCGATGCGACCTATGCGATCTCGCAGCGGACGATCTTCGGGGTCGACAGCCCGAACGGCCATTTCGACGGCGACCTCGTCCTGCTCAACGCCACGGCGGAGCTGAAGCCGGTCACGGTCACCGTGTTCGCCTATCTGGTCGACTACGACACGCGGCTGGCCTTCTCGAGCGACACCTTCGGCTTTCGTGCGTTGGGCACCTTCACGCTCGTCGAAAGCGTCAAGCTCAACGCAGTGGCGAGCTATGCCTCGCAATCCGACGCCGGTTCGAACCCCAACTCCTACAGTGCCGATTTCTTCAATGGCGAACTGGGAGTTGCCGTATCCGGCTTTAATCTCAAAGGCGGTTACGAATATCTCGGTGCGGATGAGGACGCGACCTGCCTCGGAGCAGGTTGCGGCGCGTTCCAGACCCCGCTGGCGACCCTCCATGCCTTCAACGGCTGGGCCGATCTGTTCCTGACCACGCCGTTCGTGGCCGGAAGCTATGGCGGGATCCAGGATTACTATGCCTCGATTGCCTATAGCTTCCCGGGTGTAACCGCCATTCCGGGGCTCAACGCCACGCTGGTCTATCACAGCTTCGACAGCGCGTTCGGCTCAATGGATTACGGCAGCGAAGTCAATGCTTCGCTCGGCTTCAGGCTCGGGCCGGTCGGGATGCTCGTCAAATACGCGAACTACCAGGCCGATGGCTTCGGCGTGGATACCGAAAAGCTCTGGCTCCAGGCCGGAATCAGTTTTTGAACAAGCGGGCTCTCCGGTGGGGACATGTCCATGCCGGAGCGGGAGGAGCTTGAAGACGGACTTGCTCCTCCCGCATCGACAATGCTGCAGCGCAATAAATTGGCTTGCCCCGGCCAGGCAAATTGGGGTATCGGAACGGCAAGCGGAATCGCGCCGTCCACCGTCGGACGAACCAGCGCAACCGCATTGAAATCAACCCAGCGTGGCAATGGAGCCGCCGGTCAGGTCCTTCGGGATGCGACTTGGCGGCTTTTCTGCGTGCGCATTTCCGGTTTGCCGGAAGGAGGAAGGAAACGGTGAACGCACCAGCTGGCTTCGAGCGCAAGATCGGCATGAGCGGGGCCAGGGAACGCCTGGTCGTGATCGGCAACGGCATGGCCGGCTGCCGCGCCGTCGAGGAGGTGCTCGCACGCGATGCAGAGCGCTACGAAGTGACGATCTTCGGGGCCGAACCGCGCGTCAACTACAACCGGATCATGCTCTCGCCGGTGCTGGCCGGCGAAAAGACCTTCGAGGAAATCATCATCAACGGTCAGGGCTGGTATGACGAGCACGCAATCACGCTCGTCTCGGGCGATCCCGTGGTCCGGATCGATCGCGAGCACCAGGTGGTCGTCTCCGCCTCGGGCCGGGTCGAGCCCTATGACAAGCTGTTGATCGCAACCGGCTCCGATCCCTTCATCATCCCGGTGCCGGGCAGGGACCTGCCGGGCGTGGTGACCTTCCGCGATCTCGACGATGTCGAAAAGATGCTCGCCGCCGCCGACGGGGGTGGCGAGGCAGTGGTCATCGGCGGCGGCCTGCTCGGCCTCGAAGCCGCGCACGGGCTCTCGCTGCGGGGTATGAAAGTTGCGGTGGTCCACCTGATGCCGACCCTGATGGAGCGCCAGCTCGACGAGGCCGCAGGCTGGCTCCTGAAGGAAGAGCTCGAACGGCGCGGCCAGGTGATCCTGACCAGCGCCGACACCGAGGCGATCATCGAGAAGAAGGGCCATGTCGCCGGCGTCCGGCTCAAGGACGGGCGCGAAATCCCGGCCGATGTCGTTGTGATGGCGGTCGGCATCCGGCCCAATGTGCAATTGGCCAAATCCGCCGGGCTCGAGGTCGATCGCGGGATCGTGGTCGACGATCACATGGTGACGTCCGATCCGGCAATCCTGGCGGTCGG
>NZ_DBNHSF010000044.1:0-10011 GCF_057143545.1 Candidatus Andeanibacterium sp. | reverse complement strand
CCCACCCCCTCCATCGCCGCGTCGACCTGCTTGCGCGCCTCGGCGCTGCAGGGGATGATCGGCAGGCGGACGCTGTCGTTGAGCCAGTCGTGCAGCCGGCTGAGCGCATATTTGGTCGGCGCCGGGCTGGCATCGGCGAACAGCGCCTTGTGCAGCGGGAAGAGCGCCTCGTTGAGCATGCGGGCAGTCTCGAAATCGCCCGCCAGCGCCGCGGCATGGAATTCCGCGCAGAGCTTCGGCGCGACATTGGCGGTCACCGAAATGCAGCCCACCTGCCCCAGCGCATAGCCCGCCAGCGCCAGCGGGTCGTCGCCCGACAGCTGGCAGAAGCCCGCGCCCGCCCCGGCGCGATGCTGGACCACGCGCTGGAGGTCGCCGCTGGCGTCCTTGATGCCGACGATCCGCCCGGGATAGCGCTTCGCCAGTTCGATCACGGTGGCGGGCAGAATGTCGGTCACCGTCCGGCCCGGCACGTTGTAAAGGATGATCGGCAGCTCGCTGCTTTCGGCCAGCGCGCCGTAATGCGCGATCAGCCCGTCCTGCGAGGGGCGGTTGTAATAGGGCGCGACGCACAAAGCGGCATCGGCGCCGACCGCCTCGGCCTCCTGCATGTGCCAGATCGCGGTGTCGGTGTTGTTGCTGCCGCAGCCCGCGATCACCGGCACCCGGCCATCGGCCTGTTCGACGCAGATGCGGATCACCCGGTGGTGTTCCTCGTTGTTGAGGGTCGGCGCCTCGCCGGTCGTCCCGACCGGGACGAGGGCCGAGGAACCCTGCTCGATCTGCCAGTCGACCAGGCGCCGGAACGCGGCTTCGTCGATCGCCCCGTCGCGAAAAGGAGTCACCAGGGCCGGAATCGAGCCGGAAAACATGGACTTCGAACCTCTCTTTTCCCAATTAACCCATTCGAGTATCTTTGCATTGACCATGCATCGGGATATTCGTTCAGCGCCTGATAAGGAGCCAAGAGGCACAATGTCCAGCATGGTTCGCAGATGTACGATACTCCTGCTCGCCGGCGCCGCGATCGGCGCCTCGGCGCCGACGGTGGCCAATGACGCCGCCGAGTGGGATCGCGCGCGCCAGGAACTGGTCGCGAGCCAGCCCGGCCCGATGGCCAATGCGATTGCCCAGTGGCAGGAATTGTCGTCGTCCGAACGCTACAGTTTCGGCGATTATGCCGGGTTCATCCTGACCTATCCGGGCCTGCCCGACGAGGACAAGCTCCAGGCAACCGCGGAGAAGAAGCTGCTGGGCGAAGCGGTCGAGGCCTCGCGATTGGTCGCCTTCTTCGACCGGTTCAAACCGGTCACCAACCCGGCGCGCGCGCAATACGCGCTCGCGCTAGCCGCCGACGGGCGCGCCGAAGCACCCGAACTCGCGCGCACGGCATGGCGCGGCGGGGTGATGAGCGAAACCGCCGAAGCGACCCTGCTTTCGCTGTACGGCCCGATTTTCACCCAGGACGACCACGACGCGCGGATGGATGCGCTGCTGTGGGAGCGTGACATTGCCGAGGCCCGGCGCCAACTGCCGCGCACTTCCATCGACAAGCGCTTCCTCTACGAGGCGCGGCTGGTTGCGATCGAGGGCGGCAATCCGCAAATCTACAATTCCGCCGCCGAAATGGGCGCGCTCGAAGACCCGGGCTATATCTACAATCTTTCGCGCCGGCTGCGCGCCGACGGACGTTACGTCGAAGCGGTCGACCTGCTGGCGACACGGCCCAGGCTCTCGCGCCTGCCGCACGACCAGGCCGACTGGGTCGAGGAACTGTTGACCGTCGCCCGCCGCGCCGGGCCGAGCAGCGCCGTCGCCATCGCCGCTTCGCTCGACGATGCCTTCCTGCCCGGCACCGATGTCAGCACGCTCGGCTATGGCCTGCGCGACGATTACACCTCGCTCGCCTGGCTCGGCGGCACCACTGCGCTTTGGGAGCTCGGCAATCCGGCCAAGGCCGCCCCGCTGTTCTATCGCTATGGCGCGGCGGCACAGACTACCCAGACCCGCTCGAAGGGCTTCTACTGGGCCGGGCTCGCCGCCAAGAAGGCCGGCCAGACCTATGACGCGATCTCCTATTTCGAACAGGCCGCGCAATATCCCGAGCGCTTCTATGGCATGCTCGCGCTCGAAGAACTCGAACGGGAGATGCCCGCGCTCGACGGCACGCCCGAAGTCGCGATCAGCGACGAGGCACGCGCGTCCTTCCAGGCCCGGCCGCTGACGCGTGCGGTGCGCGAAGTCGCCCGCGATGCGCCGTGGCGGGTCGGCATCCGTTTCTACCGCGAGATCGCCAACCAGGCGCAGAGCGAGGAAGACCTCGCGCTGGTCGCCGAACTGGCCCGCGAAATCGGCCGCCGCGACCTCGCGGTGATCACCGGCGAGGCGGCCGGATCGAAAGGCATTCACACCTTCACCTCGATCGGCTTCCCGACGCTGCAGACCCCGCCCGCGACCAACTGGACCATGATCCACGCGATCACCCGGCAGGAAAGCCAGTTCGCCCAGAACGCGATCAGCCATGCCGGCGCGCGCGGGCTGATGCAGCTGATGCCGGGGACGGCGCAGGAACAGGCCGGCAAGCTCGGCATCCAGTATCTCAGCGCCTCGCTGATCGACGATGCGGAATACAATGTCCGGCTCGGCGAAGGCTATTTCGGCCGCATGCTCGATTATTATCGCGGGTCCTACCCGTTGGCGATCGCCGCCTACAATGCCGGCCCGGGCAATGTGAACAAATGGCTCAAGGCCAATGGCGATCCGCGCCAGGGCAATATCGACTGGATCGAATGGATCGAGCGGATCCCGATCTACGAGACCAAGAATTACGTCCAGCGCGTGATCGAGAACGCGGTGGTCTACGAGCACATGTATCCCGAACGCGGTCAGCACGGCCACAAGCACCAGGTCAGCAATTACCTTCGCACCTATCTCGGCGGCTGAGGCCGTGGCGGCAGCGGGCAATCCGATCACCCCGGCGGGGCTGGCCGCGCTCAAGGCGCGCTACGACCATCTGCTCGGCAAGGAACGCCCCGCAATCGTCGAGATCGTCAGCTGGGCGGCCGGCAATGGCGACCGCAGCGAGAATGGCGACTATCTCTATGGCCGCAAGCGCATGCGCGAGATCGACCGCGAACTGGCGCATCTCGCGCGGCGGATGAAGGCTTCGCGCGTGGTCGATCCCGGCCAACAGCCCGACAAGGCGCGGGCGTGGTTCGGCGCGACCGTCACCATCGCGGATGAGGACGACGAGCAACGCACCCTCACCCTGGTCGGCGACGACGAGCAGGATGCCAGCGCAGGCCGGATCGGCTGGAGCGCGCCGATCGCCCGGGCGCTGCGCGGCGCGGCGGTGGGCGATTTGCGCAAGGTCCGCCTGCCCGGCGGCGAGAAGGAATGGGAAGTGGTGGCGATCGCCTATCCCGACTAGTGTATGTCTAGTTCAGGATGAACCCGATTAGCCCTTCCCCGTTGGGGGAGTCGCAGACGGCGCGAAGCGTCTACGGTTGGGATGGGGGTTCTGGCCTCGTTCGCGCGTGGAGCCCCCACCCCAACCACTCCCCGCCGGGGAGGGGCGATTCAGTTTCAACCGGACAGGCGCTAGAGCAGCTTGCCCTGACCTCCGCCCTTGTGGCTGGCGCGCGTTTCCACCCGCACGTGGCGGCGGTTGATCGGGGCGAGCGGGTTTCCGAAATGGGAGCCCTCTCCCCTTCAGGGGAGAGGGTTTGGGGGCCGCACCGACCCATTTGTCCACGCCATGTCCTACACGCGCCCGACCTGCTAGGCTGGTCGGATGAATCGCACTCCGCCCCTCTCCCGCGCCCAAACCGCGCAATTTTCTTGCGCCGTGGGGAAAGAAGAAAATAATTTCCCCTGGGCGGGAGAATGTCACCCTCGCCCGCGCAAGCCCGCGGGAATCCTCGGTTTTTCGCGGGTGACGCGGAGGGTGACAGGTGTCACTTGTGTCACCCTCGCGCTGGCCATGGCCGCGTTGCTGCTCGCCCCGCCGGCCGCGGCCAAGGACAGCCTCGGGATCTTCTCCGCCTGGGGCGCGTTTCGCGATCCCAATGTCCCGCGCTGCTATGCCATCGCGGTGCCCGCCGAAACCGCCGGCGAGCGCGACTATGCGCCCTACGCCAGTATCGGCACCTGGCCGAAGCGGAACCCGGCGGTGCGGGGCCAGCTCCATATCAGGCTGTCGCGCGAGATCGCCGAGGGCGCCGCGATCCGGCTTTCCATCGGCCGGCAGCGCTTCGAGCTCACCGGCGGGGGCGGCGATGCCTGGGCGAAGGACCGCCAGATGGACGCCGCGATCGTCGCCGCGATGCGCTCGGGCGGGGAGATGGCGGTCAGCTCGCTCGACCGGCGCGGACGACGCTTCACCGACGAATACAGCCTCGAGGGCGCGGCCACCGCGATGGATGCGGCGACCGTCGGCTGCGCGCGGCTGCGCTAGCCAATCGGGCGGGCGCACACTATATGACCGGCCAATCATGCCAGACACCGACCTGATGCAGATCCCCGGGCGGATCGACCCGGTTCCCGTGGCGCGCCCAAACCTTGTCGAGGGCGTCACGCCGCGCGCGGATGGCCGCGTCGATCTGATCGGCCTGCCCAAGTCGCGGATCGCGGAGCTGTTCGCCGATGCCGGGCTCGACCCGAAGCAGGCCAGGCTGCGCGCCAAGCAGGTGTTCCACTGGCTCTATCATCGCGGCGTCACCGAGTTCGAGGCGATGACCGACATCGCCAAGACCATGCGCCCGTGGCTCGCCGAGCGGTTCGTGATCGGGCGGCCGGAAGTGGTCGAAGCCCAGCACTCGACCGACGGCACGCGCAAGTGGCTGCTCAGGACCGCCGACGGGCACGACTTCGAGATGGTGTTCATTCCCGATGCCGATCGCGGGACCCTGTGCGTGTCGTCGCAGGTCGGCTGCACGCTCAATTGCACCTTCTGCCACACCGGGACGATGCGGCTGGTGCGCAACCTCACCCCCGGCGAGATCGTCGGCCAGGTTATGCTCGCGCGCGATGCGCTCGGCGAATGGCCAAAATCGGGCCCTGCAAATAACACGAGTCCCCGCGCAGGCGGGGACCTCCCTCCGGCAAGCGCTTCACCGCCCGAGGTCCCCGCATGCGCGGGGACTCGCGAGCGGGATGACGATTATGACGACGATCCCGAATACAGCGCCGATGGCCGCCTGCTCACCAATATCGTGATGATGGGCATGGGCGAGCCGCTCTACAATTTCGACAATGTCCGCGATGCCTTGAAGCTGGTGATGGATGCCGAGGGCCTCGCGCTGTCGCGCCGCCGGATCACGCTTTCGACCAGCGGCGTGGTGCCGATGATTGAACGCTGCGGCGAGGAGATCAACGTCAACCTCGCGGTTTCGCTCCATGCCGTGCGCAAGGAGATCCGCGACGAGATCGTGCCCCTGAACCGCAAATACGGGATCGAGGAACTGCTCGAGGCCTGCGCCGCCTATCCCGGCGCGAGCAATGCGCGGCGGATCACCTTCGAATATGTCATGCTCAAGGACAAGAACGACAGCGACGCGGATGCGCGCGAACTCGTCAGGCTGATCAAGCATTACAAGCTCCCGGCCAAAGTGAATTTGATCCCGTTCAACCCCTGGCCCGGCGCGAATTACGAATGCTCGGACCCGGAGCGGATCAGGCGCTTCTCGTCGATCATTTTCGAAGCCGGCATCAGCGGCCCGATCCGCACCCCGCGCGGGCGCGACATCGATGCCGCATGCGGCCAGCTCAAGACCGCGGCGCACAAGAAGAGCCGCGCCGAACGGGATCGCGAGGCGGCGGAAAAGCAGGCATTTTGACGCTCGCCGCAATTCCCGCACGATTCACCATCATGGGCAATGAGCGGTTCAGTTTGCCGGCCACATCACGTCTCCAGCCCGGCCAGATTGCCGGACGCAATGCAAGGAGACGATCCATGCGCAAGACAATTCTCGCCCTTTCCGCGGCCGCCCTGCTGGTCCCTGCCCCCGTCCTGGCCGATCCGCCGCCCTGGGCGCCGGCCCACGGCAAACGCGCCAAGGACGCGCGGGTCGTGCAAATCTATGACAGCCGCGGGCGTTATCTCGAGCCACGCAGGATCACGCGCAATTCCTATGTCTGGCGGGGCCGAGACGGGCGCTATTACTGCAGGCGCGACAATGGCACGACCGGGCTGGTGATTGGCGCCGCGGTCGGCGCGCTCGCCGGGCACGAATTGGCCGCACGGGGCGACAAGACGCTCGGCACGGTGCTCGGCGCGGTCGTGGGCGGCGCACTCGGCAAGGCGATCGACAGCGGCGACCTCAAATGTCGCTGAGTTGCCAGGTTATCGGCAAATCCGCTCCGCGCGCGATCGTGAACGAACGCCCGCCGATCCACACCGCGTTGTTCTTGTCGAGCGAGCAATGGATCCGGCCGTCGGCACCGACCTTCCGCCCCTGCCCCGCGATGTAGCTTTCGTGCGCCAGCCCGGTGCCGAAGAGATATTGCGCGGCGGCGGCGTTGAGGCTGCCGGTCACCGGATCCTCGACGATCGAACCGTGCTGGTTGGCGAAGAAGGCGCGCAGCTCCCAGGCGATTTCCGATCCCTCCGGATGCGGACCGATGAGGCCGATATCGGTTCCCGGCGGCGCCTTGGCGACCGGGTCCGCCGCGAGCACATCGTCAGCGGACTTCAGGCGCAAGAGCTTCCAGCCCGGTCCGTTATTGGCATGGACCGCTTCGACGATCGCTGTCTCGGGCACCCCGGCGACGCGCGCTGCCTCCGCCCGGTCGTCATCGGACAGCAACCCGCCCCTCAAGAGCGGCGGCGCGGCAAAGGCCAGCATGGAGCCGTCCTGCCTTACTTCGACCAGCCCCGCCCCGCATTCCTGCACGACCAGCCCTTCGCGCCGCGGCCGGCCGCCGGCTGCGAGCCAGGCATGGCACGAGCCGAGCGTGGGATGGCCGGCAAACGGCAATTCGCCCGCCGGATAGAAAATGCGGACGCGATAATCGGCAGCCGGGTCGGTCGGCGGCAGGAGGAACGTCGTCTCCGAGAAGCCGAGCCATTGGGTCAGCGCCAGCATCTGTGCGTCGGACAGGCCTTCCCCGCCATGGACGACGCCCAACGGATTGCCCTTCATCGGTTCGGAGCCGAATACATCGACCAGGTCGAGTTTCATTGCGGAATCGCCTTTCCCGGTTATGGCGAGCGCTATGGACCCGAAAACGCTCGAATTCTACCAGACGCGCTCCGCAGAATGGGCCTCTGCCCTGCCGCATGACTGGGGCCCCGAACTCGACGCGTTTCTCGACCTGCTCGAACCGGGCGCGACAATCCTCGAACTCGGCTGCGGCGACGGGCGCGATACGCAGCACATGCTCGCGCGCGGCTTCGATGTCCGTCCGAGCGATGGTTCGCCGGAGATGGCACGACTGGCGAGCGAACGGATCGGGCGCGCGGTGCCGGTGATGCGGTTCGAGGATCTCGACGAGGTCGAAGCCTATGACGCCGCCTGGTGCCATGCCTGCCTGCTGCATGTCCCGCGCGCAGACCTGCCAGCGATCATCCGCCGTGTGCATCGCGCGCTGAAACCAGGCGGTTGGCATTTCGCCAATTTCAAGGGCGACGTCGGAGGCGACGACAGCGGGCATCGCGACGATTTCGGGCGCTATTACAACTACATGTCGGAAGCGGCGCTGCGCGAGGCCTATTCTGTCGTCGATTGGCAGAAACTCCGGACCGAACAATTGGTCGCCGGATCCTATGGCGGCGGGCCGATCCCCTGGGTCAAGGTCCTCGCGCGCCGTTGAACTTGCGACGCACTGCGCAGGGTGCCATCATCCCTTGCAAGCCGCCGCCTGCTCCCCGGAGAGACTTGAATGATCACTGCCCCCCTCGTCAGTTGCGACGACCATCTCGACCTCAACATGCTGCCGGCCGATTTGTGGACCGGCCGCATGGCCGCGAATTGGGGCGGGCGCGCACCGCATGTCGCGATCTCGGATCAAGGCGGCATGTGGCTGTGCGACGGCGAGAGCTGGGGCCTCTGGTCGGGCACGAAGAGCACTTTCTTCGGCGACGGGCCCAAGCCGATCAAGACCGCCTACGATCGCGGCGGGATCGAGGATTTGACCGAACTGCGCGCCGGCAATCCCAGGCTGCGGCTCGAAGACATGGATCGCGACGGTGTTTGGGCACAGCTCGTCTTTGGACCCGTCACCTCGATCAACACCAAGGACGAGGCGCTGATGCGCGCCTGCTATGCCGCCTATAATGACTGGCTGTACGAGGATTTCTGCAGCGCCGCGCCAGAGCGACTGATCGGGGTGGCGATGCTCCCGCCGCATCCCGAGGCCGCGCGCGACGAATTGGAACGGTTGGCGAAACGCGGCGGGGTCAAACAGGCCAATCTCCAGATAGCGGTGTGCGAACCGCGGCTCGAAGACAGACGCTGGGAACCGCTGTTCGCGCTGCTCGAAGAGAGCGGCATCGTCCTCTCCTTCCACGTCACAGTGTTCCCGGGCGTCACCAAGGCGTTCGACAAATACAAGGGCTCGCCCGGCGCGACCTTCCTCCACGCCAAGATGTTCATCGAGCAGTTCCTCGACCCCTTCGTCGACCTTTTTGCGTGGGGCATTCTCGAGCGCCATCCGGGCCTCAATATCGTGATCGCCGAAAGCGGGGTCGGCTGGGTTCCGTGGGTGGTCGAGGAACTCGATTATCGCCATTTCCGCCTATGGGAATGCGCCGATTACTGGGACGACAAGGGCGGCATCCCGCTCAAGCTGAAACCGAGCGAGCTGTTCCGGCGGCAGGTCTATGGCACCTTCCAGCAAAGCCCGACCGCGATGCGGCTGACCGAATTCTGGGGGCCCGAAAACCTCCTGTGGGCGAGCGACTACCCGCACCCCGACAGCATCTGGCCCAACAGCCAGAAGACCATTTCAGAAACCATGGGCCATATGGACGTCGAGGATGTCCGCAAGATCGTCGGCGGCAATGCGGCCATGCTTTACGGACTCGATCTCGGCAAGGCGACGGTGCTCGGCCAGCTCGACATCGGCTACGAGGCGGTCGCCGCCGAATGAGGTACACGATCGGCCCGGTGATGGTCGGCCGGCCGCGGCTGTTCCGCGGCGAGGAGCAGAGCGCGATCTTCCGCCATCCGGTTGCAGGCCCGGTCGCCATCGAACCGCTCGGCCTCGACGGCGACGAGGTCGCCGACAAGCTCCATCATGGCGGGCTGGAAATGGCGGTCCACCATTATCCGCACGATCATTATCCCTTCTGGCATGAATTCCTCGGCGGGCACGACCTGCTGCGGGCACGGGGCGCCTTCGGCGAGAACATCACGACCGACGGGCTGACCGAGGAAGACATCTGCATCGGCGACCGGCTGCGGCTCGGCAGCGCACTGGTCGAAGTCAGCCAGGGCCGCCAGCCGTGCTGGAAGATCGACCACAAGTTCCAGCGCAAGGGCATCACCGCCAAGGTGGTCGAGACTGCCCGGACCGGCTGGTATTACCGCGTAATCGAGCCCGGCCAGGTGGAAGAGGGCGATGCGCTCGAGTTGGTCGAGCGGGCCCATGAAGGCTGGAGCGTCGCACGGGTGTTCAAGGCGCTGTTCCACAAGGGCACCAGCACGCGCGAACTGGTCGAAGTGGCCAGGCTCGAAAAGCTCAACCAGAAATGGCGCGAACGCGCGCTCGAACGCGCGGTGATCCAGGAAGGCGAGGCGCATGCGCGGCAGTGGCGTGATTGACAGGTGATGTCCTCCGCCCGAGGGCGGGGATCTTCGCCGAACGCGCTTCAGATTACGTCGGCGACGGTCCTGCTTTGCGGAACGCGCACCAATTGAATGCCTGGCCGCTGCCCCAGGGTGTGTGGTGTTCCTCGCGCCAGGATTCGATCAATTCAATTTGCGGGCCAAGTTCGCGAGCCAGGCTATCGGCATCGTAACGCCGAACCGGGAGCCCGCTGCATTTTTCGGGGCCGTCGGGCGCGAAAGT
>NZ_DBNHSF010000043.1:0-4114 GCF_057143545.1 Candidatus Andeanibacterium sp. | reverse complement strand
GAACCTCGACCGAGGGTCCGCCTTCGGCCTCGTAATCGATCGGATGGTGCGTCCCGGCCGGGCTGACCCATTCGCGCGGTGCCAGAAGGTCGAGCTTCCGGCGATCATCCCAGTCGAGCAGATTGAGGAGCACTTCGACCAATTTGCCCTTGTCGAATTCGAGATCGCGTCGGCCGGCAAGCAAGGGCGTCAGCCAAAGCTCTGCCTGTTCCCGCAGATTGGACGGTTCGAGCGCCGCGATTCCGGCATGCTTCGCCCGCGCGAGAAGGCCCTTCGGCAAGATATCCTCGAGTTTATCCAGAGACTTATCCACAAGCAGCTCGGTAACCGCAGCCGCATCGGGCGCCGGATCGGGCCCGCTCGCCAGCGTGATCGCGCCAATCCGCCGTTCGAGCCGCGCCTCGACCCTGCCTTCGGCCTCGTTCCAGCGCACGACCGAGCGCCGCTCGATCCGGTCCGCCAGCCATTGCTCGACTTCCTGTGCAGTCAGCGGCAGGGCAGCGGTGATCCGCGCGCCCTTGGCCTGCCCCTGCGCGTCGCCGATCGCGAGCCACTCGGCGGTCGCCAATGGCGAAGCGGGATCGAGCGTATAGCCCCTTCCCCCGGCGCTGAGCCAGCTCTCGCCCGAGCCATCTCGCCGGCGCGCGAGATTGTCCGGAAGGGCGCGGGCCAACAAGACTCCCAAAGGACAGAATCCTCCTCCCCCTTCAGGGGGAGGCCGGGAGGGGGCCTCCGAATTTGAGTGAAGCGCTGAATGCCCCTCCCCCAGCCCCTCCCCGTCGGGGAGGGGAGTCTGAAGCCTGCGAGCTCTTGCTGCCCAGCCGTCCGCCAGCCTGCGCGACGCCTCCGCCCGCGGCGAACGATCGCCATCCCAGCGCGCCATTCGCTGCGAAAGGTCTTCGTTGCGACCGCCCAGCCCCCGCTCCTGCAACAGCAGCGCCAGTCGCGCCGCATCGCGTGCCGCGCCTTCCGCCGCGCCGTACAGCAACAACGCCGCCAACGGCGGTTCCAGTGGCAGGCTCGCCAGCTTTTCGCCGAACTCGGTTATTCGCCCTTCCCGATCGAGCGCGCCGAGCGCCTGCAGGCGGCCCCGCGCGGCGGAAACCGAAGCCGGCGGCGGCGGATCGAGCCAGGCCAGCGAAGCAGGATCTTCGGTTCCCCACCGTGCCAGTGACAGTAGCAGCGATGCGAGGTCTGCGATCTCGATCTCCGGCGGATCGAATTCCGGCCGACCGGGATACGCGGCTTCCTCCCACAGGCGATAGGCGACACCCGGTCCCTGCCGCGCCGCGCGCCCCGCCCGCTGCGCGGCGGCGGCCTGGCTGGCTCGCGTCGTCACAAGGTGGGTGACCCCGGCAGCAAGGTCGAATTCGGCCCGCCGCGCCAGCCCGCTGTCGACCACAATCGAGACTCCGTCGAGCGTGAGCGAGGTTTCGGCGATGCTGGTGGCAAGCACGATCCGGCGCCTGCCTTGCGGATCGCGCCGGATTGCCGCGCGCTGGCCAGCCGGATCGACCTGCCCGTGGAGCGGCAGAATCGGGACGTCGGGAAGTCTAATTGCCAGCCGCTCCATTGTCCGCTCGATTTCGCCAACCCCCGGCAGGAAGGCGAGGATGTCGCCATCTTCATCGCGCCATGCCGCGAGTACGGCGCTGGTCATCGCTTCCTCGATCCTCAATTCGGGCCGCGCGCCGAGCCACTCGATCCTAAGCGGATGCGCCTTGCCTGCGCTTTCGATCACGGGCGCATCGCCGAGCAATTTCGCAAAGCGCGCGCCGTCGATCGTCGCCGACATCACCAGCAGGCGCAAATCCTCACGCAGCACCTGCTGGCTTTCGATCGCCAGCGCGAGGCCGAGGTCGGAATCGAGATGCCGCTCATGCGCTTCGTCGAACAACACCGCTGAAACGCCCTTGAGTTCGGGATCGTCGAGAATCTGCGCCACGAAGATCGCTTCGGTAACGACCAGGACGCGGGTCACCGCAGACTTCTTGCTGTCCAGCCGCGTCAGGTAGCCGATCGTCTCACCGGCCTGTTCGCCGAGCAATTCGGCCATGCGTTCGGCGGCGGCGCGGGCCGCCACCCGACGGGGGGAAAGCAGGATCACGGTGCCTTTGCACCATTCCTCTGCGAGCAGGGCAGGTGCGACCGCGGTCGTCTTGCCCGCGCCCGGCGGCGCGATCAGAACCGCCGAATTGCTCTCACGCAGAGCCTCGAGCAGGTTGGGCAGGACGTCATGGATCGGCAGCGCGGCCATTCTCCGCGCGCTCTCAATACCCCCGCGAAACCGCGAATTGCGCCGCTTCGACCATCGCCTCGCGCGCCTTGCCGGCGGGGAATATCGACAGCGCATCGATCGCCCGCTGGGCGAAGTGCAGCGCGCGGTCACGGGTCGCGGTGTGGGCGTCGTATTTGCGGATCAGCTCGACCGCATAAGCGAGGTCCTCGTCCGACGATCGGTGCCCCTGCACCGCCGCCTTCCAGAACGCCCGCTCGTCCGCATCGCCGCGGGCGTAAGCGAAGATCACCGGCAAGGTCATCTTCCCTTCGCGGAAATCGTCGCCGCTAGCCTTCCCCATATCGGCCGCCTCGGCATCGTAATCGAGCGCGTCGTCGACCAGCTGGAAGGCGATCCCGAGATTGCGCCCGTAATCGTCGAGCGCCTGCTCTTCCGCCTCGCCGCACTCGGCGACCACCGCGGAAATCCGGCTGGCAGCGGCGAACAGGGCCGCGGTCTTGGCCCCGATGATGTCGAGATAGCGCTCTTCGCTGGTTTCGATCTGGCGCTGTGCGGTGAGCTGGTCGACTTCGCCTTCGGCGATCACCGCCGAAGCATGGCTGAGGATCCGCAGCACTTTGAGGCTGCCGTCCTCGACCATCAGCTCGAAGGCGCGGCTGAACAGGAAATCGCCCACCAGGACCGTCGCGGGATTGCCGAAGATGATGTTGGCGGCGGCCTTGCCGCGCCGCAAATCCGACCCGTCGACCACATCGTCGTGCAGCAGGGTCGCCGTGTGGATGAACTCGACCGCGGCGGCGAGCTTGTGATGCCGCTCGCCATGGTAACCGACCAGTTCGGCGCCGGCGAGCGTCAGCATCGGCCGCATGCGCTTGCCGCCGCCCGATATCAGGTGGCCGGCCAGGGCCGGGATCAACGGAATCTCGCTCTGCATCCGGTCGAGAATCACCGCATTCACGGAATTCATCGCGGCGGCCGTGAGCGACAGGATCGGAGCCAGCGAGGGCTGCCTGTGCGGTTCGGACGGATGGAGGGGAATGACCTCTGCACTCATGCGACCAGCCCATGGAATGCGACAGCCCGCTTGGCAAGCTTGGAATCCCTGCTAGCAAGGGCGCCATGGCTTCGCAAACGAACCGACCGGACGCGCAATTGCCCGACGACCCAGCCAGCGACGCCGCCCTGGCGGCGTATCGAAAGAGTATCGACAATATCGATGCCGCGCTGATCCATATGCTCGCGGAGCGGTTCCGCATCACCCAGGCGGTGGGCGAGCACAAGGCCCGCGTCGGCCTGCCAGCCAGCGACCCGGCGCGCGAACAGCACCAGATCGCCAAGCTGCGCGCGCTTGCGGTAGAGGCGGACCTGGACCCGGAATTCAGCGAGAAATTCATCCGCTTCGTGATCGACGAGGTGATCCGGCATCACATGCAGGCGGTCGGCAAGTAGGAAAGAGGCGAACCGCGCCAGGGGGAGGACGCGGCCGATGCTGCTGAGGCTGACCAACAATTTTGCGCTGCTCACACTGTTGGGCGTTGCGCTCGCCTGGTTCCAGCCGGGCCTGTTCACCTGGATGACCGATGGCTCCAACACGCTGTTCGGCGCACCGCTGCTGTCGATCTCGCTCGGGCTGATCATGCTGGCGATGGGGCTGACGCTCGGCTTCGACGATTACCGCCAGCTCCTGCGGCTCAAGAAATGCTTCGCGGTCGGCGTGATCGGGCAATTCGCGATCATGCCCGCTGCCGGCTTCCTGATCGCGCTGGCGATGGGGCTCGACAAGGGGCTCGCGGTCGGGCTGATCCTCGTCGCCTGCTGCCCCGGCGGGACCGCGTCGAACATCGTGACCTACCTGGCGCGCGGGAACCTCGCGCT
>NZ_DBNHSF010000042.1:0-8066 GCF_057143545.1 Candidatus Andeanibacterium sp. | reverse complement strand
TGCTTGAGCTGGGTGTTGGCGTAGGTGATCACCTGCTGGGGGAAGTATTTTGGGCTCCAGCCACTGAGATCGATGAAGACATTGGTCTTGTGCAGCGCCATCGACAGGCTCTGGTCGACCCATGGCCAGCTCGGATGGGCAAGGATGATCTTCATGTCGGGGAAATCGACCGCGACATCGTCGATCAGCATCGGCTCGCCATATTTGAGGCGCATCCCGCCGCCGCCGCGCATGCCGGTGCCCATCCCCGAATGGCCGGTATGGAAGATCACCGGCATCCGATATTCGTTGAGCACTTCGTAGATCGGCCAGGCCATGCGGTCGGCCGGGTGGGCGTTCTGGGCGATGCCGTGGAACTTGAAGCCCTTGACCCCGTGGTTCTCGATCAGGTCGCGGGCCTCGCGCGCGCCGTATTTGCCCTTGTGCGGATCGATCGAAGCGAAGGGGATGCAGATATCGTCGTTCTTGTTGGCGATTTCGGCAACTTCGTAGTTCGAAACGCGCTTGGCGCCCATCCCGCTCTCGCAATCGACCGTGAACATGCAGAAGGCGATCCTGCTCTCGCGGTAGAGTTCGATGATCTCGGGCATCTTGGGCCGTTCGCGCGGGGCCTTGAAATAGGCCGAGGCCGCATCGAAGAACTTGCCCATCACCGGGTCCTCCGGATCGTGGCAGGAGATCTCGGCATGGACGTGGACGTCGATGGCGCGGATCTTATTGAGGTCGATGGGCAAGGCTGGCTCCCGATTCAATCTCCTCCCCCTTGATGGGGAGGGATACGAAGGCTTGCGAACTTGTTCGCTAGCCGCAGTTGGGTGGGGGTGCCAGCGCAATCCCGACGGAATTCCGCAACCTCACCCCCATCCAAGCTCCGCTAGCTCCCGCAGGAGCAAGCTGCGCTATCCTTCCCCCATCGAGGGGGAAGGAAGCTGTAGCGATCAGAGCTTCATCAGCACCGACTTGGTTTCCAGGTAGGCTTCAAGGCCCAGGCGGCCCTGTTCGTGGCCGATGCCCGATTCCTTGTAGCCGCCGAAGGGCAGCGCCGGGTCGATCATCGCATGGCAGTTGATCCACACCGTGCCGGCCTGGAGCCGGCTGGCGATCTTGTGCGCGGCAGCGACGTCCTTGGTCCAGACACCGGCGGCAAGGCCGTAATTGGTGTCATTGGCTTCCTTGACCACCTCGTCGAGATCCTCGAAGCGCTGGGCGACCACGACCGGACCGAAGATTTCCTCGCGCACCACGCTCATCTGCGGGTTGACGTCGGTCAGGATCGTCGGGTTGACGTAATAGCCGCCGTCATTCGCAGGCACGTCGCCGCCCATCAGCACCGACGCACCATCGCGCTTGCCGGCTTCGATATAGCCGAGCACGCGTTCGTGCTGCTCCTTCGAGACCAGCGGGCCCATATGACCTTCGGGATCGAGCGACGGGCGCGGTGCCCAGAAGCCGGCGGTTTCGGACATGCCTTCGAGCACCTTGTCGAACACGCTCTTATGCGCATAGAGCCGCGAACCGGCGACGCAGACCTGGCCCGAATTGAAGAAGATCGCGCCCGCCACGCCCGGCGCGGTTTCGGCCGGATCGACGTCGGGCATCACCACCACCGGGCTCTTGCCGCCCAGTTCGAGCGTGACGTGCTTCAACGTATCGGTCGCGTTCTTGTTGATCAGCTTGCCGATCTCGGTCGAACCGGTGAAGGCGACCTTGTCGACATCGGGGCTCTTGACCATCCGGTCGCCCACGGTGTGGCCGTAACCGGTAATGATGTTGATCACGCCCGCGGGAACGCCCGCTTCGTGGATCAGGTCGGCCAGCCGCAGCGCGGTGAGGCTGGTCTGCTCGGCCGGCTTCAAGACGCTGGTGCAGCCCGAGGCGAGCACCGGGGCGAGCTTGAGGCAGGCCATCAGCAGCGGGAAGTTCCACGGCACGATCTGGGCGCAGACGCCGACCGGCTCCTTCAGCGTATAGCCGAACATCACCCCGCCGGGCATCGCATAGGGGGCCTGGGTCTCCCCGCCGATCTTGCCGGCCCAGCCGGCCATGTAGCGGAAATGCGCGGCCGCACCGGGCACGTCGACCACGGCGGCCATGCCCTTGGGCTTGCCGACGTCGATCGCTTCGAGCTCGGCCAGTTCGTCGGCATGATCCTCGATCAGATCGGCGATGCGGTGCATCACCTTTTCGCGGGCGACCGGCGGCATATCCCGCCAGCGGCGATCGTCGAACGCGGCGCGGGCCGCAGCAATCGCCCGGTCAACGTCCTTGTTGGTCGCTTCGACGAATTTCGAGATCACCTTGCCGGACGAAGGATCTTCGACGTCGATCGTTTCGCCGCCGCTGGAATCGACCCATTCGCCATTGATGTAGAGTTGCGGTGCGCGCGCCAGCGCCTTCTTCACCGCATCCGAATATTCCCGCTGCGTGCGGTCGATAGTGGCCATTTCGTTCATTTCAGGTCCTTTCCCGAATCCGAGTCTCTCTATGTTGTCCAAACTAGCAAATCGACGCCCGCCTGCCCATTGCGAGCGTGAAATCCGTAACGGTCGTTATAATCGGCGTGCCGTTCCTGTCGAATCCAAAAGCGGTCCTTCAGCCGGATTCGAGTGCCTTGTCCTCGTTGGCACGCTTGATGACATATTGCCGGATCGCCTCGATCCGTTCGCGGCTGAGCGAAGGCGCGAAGCCAACCATGCCGCTGTCCTTGAGCGCGCCGTCATGGACGATCGCCATCCAGGTTTCCTGGCTTTCCAGAGCCGCGCTGCGCCGGAGGTCGGGCAAAACGGTCGAGCCGATCGCCGCATCGTTGTGGCACTGGCTGCAATAGCGCCCGAAATCGTAGCTACCCGAAGCCACCTGCGCCGCGGTGCCGCGGAACGGTGGCGGGTCAAGCGGCGCACGGTCCAGTGGCGGGGCGGGCGGCAGCTTCGCGGAACCGCCCAGCTTGAACACCAGCAGGCGCGAGATATTGCGCGTCGGACCGGCCTGTTCGGACAACATCCCGCCGGGCGAAAGCGGCCATACCCCGCCCCAGCCGGCCAGCACCGCGACATATTGCTCCCCTTCGATGCTGTAGGTGATCGGCGGGGCGATTATCCCGGTCTGCGCCGGGAACGACCACAATTGCCGTCCGTCGCTTGCCCTATAGGCGACGAAATTGCCCGAAGCGTTGCCCTGGAAGACCAGCCCGCCGGCGGTCGATAGCAGCCCGCCATTCCAGGGCGAGGCATGGGGCACGCGCCAGCGTTCCTCCTGCTTCACCGGATCCCACGCGATCAGCGCACCCTTGGTCGCGGCGGCGGCGGCCTCGCGAGCCGCCTTGTCGGCCGGCATCGCGCCGGCCGAAAGGTCGATCCCGGTGTTCATCCCGCGCTGGTCGTCGCGTTGCCACCCGGCTTCGGGAAAGAACGGGAAGGCAGCTTCGATCGCCGGGATATAGACCAGGCCCTCGGCCGGGTTGAATGCCATCGGATGCCAGTTGTGCCCGCCGCCCGCGCCGGGCGTGCCGATGAAGGGCTGGCCGGTCAGGTCATAGCGCGCCTCGGGGGCAACGATCGGACGGCCGGTCGCCATGTCGATGCCGGTGGTCCAGTTCTGCGGCACGTAATTGTCGGCGCTGATCAGCTCCCCGGTTTCGCGGTCGAGGATATAGAAATAGCCGTTCTTGGGCGCCTGCATCAGCACCTTGCGCGGTTCTCCGCCGATGGTGAGATCGGCCAGCATGATGTGCTGGGTGGCGGTGAAGTCCCAGGTGTCTCCGGGCGTGGTCTGGTAATGCCAGGCATATTCGCCGGTCTCCGGGCGGATCGCGACGATCGAGGACAAATAGAGGTTGTCGCCGCCGCCCGGCGAGCGGATCGCCTGGTTCCAGGGCGAGCCGTTGCCGACCCCGATATAGAGCAGGTCGAGCTCGGGATCATAGGCCATCGCGTCCCACACCGTGCCGCCGCCGCCATGCTCCCAGAACTCGCCCTTCCAGGTTTCCCGGGCTCTCTTGAGATATTCGGGTTCGTCCCCGTCCTCTCCGGGCGCGCCGGGGACGGTATAGAAGCGCCACAATTGTTCGCCGCTTTCGGCGTCGTAGGCGCTGACATAGCCACGCACGCCGAACTCGGCCCCGCTATTGCCGATGATCACCTTGCCGTCGATCACTCGGGGCGCGCCGGTGATGGTGTAGCTCTTCGACTGGTCGACCGTGACGGTGGACCACACCTCCTCGCCGGTATTGCGATCGAGTGCGATCAGCCGCCCGTCGAGCGCGCCGAAGAAGAGCTTGTCGCCCCAGGCGGCCAGCCCGCGATTGACCACGTCGCAGCAGGCCTTGGGGCCTGTCTCTCCCGGCACTTCAGGATCGTAGTTCCACAGCGGTTCGCCGGTGACCGCATCGAACGCCTTCACCTTGCTCCACGCGGTGGTGATGAAAATCTTGCCGTCGATCACGAGCGGGGTGCCTTCCTGGCCCCTGGCCGTGTCGAGATCGGCGAACCAGGCGAGGCCCAATTGCCCGACATTTTCCGTGTTCACGGCGTCGAGCGGGCTGAAGCGCTGTTCGTCGTAAGTGCGGCCATAGGTCAGCCATACACTGTCAGTCGGGGCCTCGATCATCCCGGCGGTGATTTTATCAGGCTCCGAAGTGCAGGCCGCCATTGCGAGTGACGCGGCCAGGACAGCAATCAAACCGATCCGCATGTGCATTCTCTCCCAATTTCCCCCTTCGAAGGGGCTATGCAATTTCCTTACCGAACTGGAGCGTCAGCCCCAACGGTTGATTTCCGGACCCGGGGCGAAGCTGGTCCGAGGGTCGTCGGTCTGCGCCCGGGCGAGCGCGGCCTGCACGCTGGGTCGGGCTTCGACGCACTCCATCCATGTGGCGAGGGCAGGCTTGCCCGCAAAAGCGTCTGCCTTGAGCAATTGGGCGGGGCGCATCCAGGCGAAGGTTTCGAGATCGGCGATGGAGAAATCGCCCATCAGCCAGTCGCGCCCGTCGGCCAGCTGCCTTTCGATCCGCTCGGCGAACTGGTCGATCTTGGCCTTGCTGTCCGCGATCTTGACCGGTTCCGCTTCGCTGTCGCGCAGCTCCCGCCAGCGAGCGCGCAGGTCTTCGCTTTCGATCAGCATGACCGCCCCATCGAAGTCCATTCCGTTCCATTGCCTGACATCCGGCCTGGTGAAAGCGAGATTGCCGAGATAGGCGACCGCCGGGCTCAGCCGCTCGGTCGCCTGGCGGCACCACATCAGCATCTGCCAATGGGCATAGGGGTCTTGCGGCTGGAGTCCGCATCCGCCGGCTGCCTCGTCGAAATATTGCGCGAGGAACACCGCCTCGCTCATCGCTTCGCCTTCTGCCACCAGCACCGGGCCTTCGCCTTCGACGGCAAAGTCCGCAAAGACAGTCTCGACGATTTCGCTGCCGGCCTTGTGCAATTCGCGGTGCCGTGCGCCGAGCGCAAGCTCGATGTAGCGGCACTCGATCTCAAGCCCGCTTTCTTCCAGCGCCGCCAGAACCGAGAGCGAGGGGCCATTGGGTTCGCCGTGATAGAGGATCGGTTTGCTCATTGGCCGAACTCCCCCATGATTGCGTTGAAGCGGTCGGTGAAGCGCCCGCTGCCCATCGCCCAGGTTTGCTGGACTGCAGGCCGGCGATAAACCGCCTTTAGCCAGCGCCACAGGTTCGGGGTCCTGTCCGCACCGACCAGCTCGGGATTGCCGACCGGGAGCATGTAGGTCGAATTGAAGATGTTGATGTCGCCCAGCGAATACTGGTTGCTGCCGACATATTCGCGCTTGCCCAGCTCCGCTTCGAGCAGCTCCACTCCCAGTGCGATGCGGCGCCTGCTCTCGGCCAGTTCGTCTTCGGCGAACTCGGCGAACATCGCCTTGCGCCAGGCCGTGCGCCGCTCGGGCAGGGGAATGCGCGCGATCATCGCCTCGCGCTCTTCTTCGCTCTTGTGGGCCAGCGAAGGACCGACAAAGGTGCACCAGCCGATCATCGAAAAGCTCGGGCCGAGCCACTGGTCCATGAATTTCATCCACCAGCGGATGCGCCAGCGGTCGCGCGCGTCTGCGGGCATCAGGGCGGGCCCTTCGAATGCCTCGTCGACATATTCCATGATCGCGGTGCTTTCGGTCAGCACTCTGTCGCCATGGATCATCGCCGGGATCGTGCCCTGCGGGTTGACCGCGAGATATTCGGGCTGGTGCTGGTCGAATTCCAGCATGTTGATGTAGTGGCTGTCGAAGGACACACCCTTCTCCACCAGCGCGAGCATCGGCTTACCCGAATTGGCATTCGGCTCCCAGTGATAGAGCGTAAGCTCGGCCATGACCTCTCCTGTCGGCGTTCTTGCGACGCCATTTAGTAAGTGTTGCCTACTTATCGCGGGCAGACTCGGTCAAGCGGCAAACAGGCGGCGATTTTGCCGTTGCTTCGCAGCTGCACAATCAGTAGTGGAATCGCGTCAGATGAGCGCGAGCCCGCGTTTTGACCCTGGCTTAGCTACAGACTTGCTTGGACAGGATTCTCTCATGACCAGAAACTTGCCGTCGCGCGCCGACCATGTCGGTTCGTTCCTGCGCCCCCAATCGGTGGTCGAGGCGCGCAACCATCGGGCAGCCAACAATATTTCCTATGAGGAATTGCGGGCGATCGAAGACGACGCGATTGCCGAGCTCGTGAAATACCAGGAAGGGCTCGGCCTCAAGGCGATCACCGACGGGGAATTCCGCCGCTATTTCTTCCATACCGACTTCCTGCTCCAGCTGAGCGGGGTCGAGGAGCGCGGCGGGCTGAAGAAGGCATTCAAGAACGATGCCGGCAAGGACGTCCAGTTCGCACCCCCAGTGATGGCGGTCACCGGCAAGATCGAACATGTGAAGCCGATCCAGCTGGCCGATTACCAGTTCCTCGCGAGCCAGGTGAGCGAAACGCCCAAGGTCGCGATCCCTTCGCCGACCATGCTCCATTTCCGCGCGGGCCGTTCGGGCATCCCGGCGGACATCTATCCCGAGATGGATGAATTCTACGCCGATGTCGCCGCGGCCTTCCGCGCGGAAGTCGACAGCCTGGCCGAGGCCGGGTGCCGCTATATCCAGTTCGACGATACCAACCTCGCCTATCTGTGCGACGACGAGCAGCGCGCCGACGCCGCCAAGCGCGGGCTCGATCCCGATGCGACGACGCGGCAATATGCGCAGCTGATCAACGACAGCTTCGCCTCCGCGCCGGCCGACATGATCCGCGCGATCCATCTGTGCCGCGGCAATTTCCGCTCGAGCTGGGCGGCGGAAGGCGGCTACGAGCCGGTCGCCGAGATCATGTTCAACACCCTCGATATCGACGCCTTCTTCCTCGAATATGACGATGCCCGGTCGGGCGATTTCGCGCCGCTGCGCTTCCTGCCGAAAGGCAAGGTAGTGGTGCTCGGCCTTGTCACGACCAAGCTCGGCCAGCTCGAGACCAAGGACGAGATCAAGCGCCGGATCGACGAAGCGCTGAAATACGCGCCGCTCGACCAGCTGGCGCTGAGCCCGCAATGCGGCTTCGCCTCGACCGTCCACGGCAACGATATTTCGATCGAACAGCAATCGGACAAGATCCGCCTGGTCGTCGAGGTGGCGCAGGAAGTGTGGGGCTGATATCGCGCCTCCCGAAGCGGAGGGGGTAGTTTGAACAACCGGATCGACATGGTCGATGCGCTGCGCGGCTATGCGCTGCTCGGCCTGTTCCTCGTCCATTGCATCGAGCGGTTTGAGGTCTTCTGGCTCGCACCGCAATTCGATGCCTGGCACGAATGGGTGTTTGCCCTGTTCGCGGGCAAGGCCTTCGCAATTTTCGCGCTGCTGTTCGGCTTCGGCTTCGCGACCATCATGGCGAACGAACGCGTACGCGGCGGGGACTTCACCTTGCGCTTTGTTTGGCGGCTGGTGCTGTTGCTGGGCTTCGGAACCTTGCATGTCATTTTCTATCGCGGCGACATCCTGCAGGTGTTGGCCCTCGTCGGCCTCCTGCTGGTCCCGCTCGACCGCATCAGGTCGGACCGCGTGCTGCTGGTGCTGGCGGCGCTCGC
>NZ_DBNHSF010000041.1:0-19306 GCF_057143545.1 Candidatus Andeanibacterium sp. | reverse complement strand
TTGATCCAGACCGGCATTGCCCGGTTGCTCACCCTGTTCCCGGACAAGGGCTTCGGCGAGGCCGAGATCGCGCGCTACAACAAGCTTACGCGGAGGGAATATGTCGATATTCGCGATTTCCTGGTGCTGCATTACAAGGCGACCGAGCGCGACGATTCCGAGTTCTGGAACTATTGCCGCACGCTCGAGCCTCCCGAAGGACTCAAGGAAAAGCTCGCCGTGTTCCGGTCGTCGGGCCGGGTGTTCCGCGAGCATGAGGAATTGTTCACCGAAACCAGCTGGCTCGCGGTCATGGCCGGCCAGGGAATCAAGGCTGGTGGCTATCATCCGGTCGCCGACATGCTGGAAGATCAGGAGACCCTGCGCCGCCTCGAACATGTGAGGGAAGTGGTGCTGAATACCGCGAAGCAAATGCCGACCCAGCAGGAATTCCTTGAAAAGATGGGCAGTGCGATCAGTCCCGAAGAACGCATAATGGCATGAGCGACCTGCCTCCGGCCTGTCCGATCCCGGAAATCGCCGGGATAACTCGCGAGCGGTTCGAAAACGAGGTACGGCCGGCTGAAAAGCCGGTCGTGTTTCGCGGGCTGGCCCGCGACTGGCCGGGAGTGCAGGCGGCGCTCAAGGGCGACGGGGAGATCTGCGACTATCTTGTTTCCTTTCACCCGACGCGGCCCGTCACCGGGCTCATGTCGCCGCCCGAAGTCGAAGGGCGATTCTTCTACAACGACCAGCTGACCGGGTTCAATTTCACCAAGCACAAGGGTCGGCTCGAAGCGTTCCTGGGCGAGTTGTTGCGTATCTCCGGAGCCGAAGGACCCCCGGGCATGGCGGTGCAATCCGAGATTATCCCGGAACTGCTTCCCGGCTTCGTCGAGGCGAACCCGATGCCGCTGGTGCCCGACTACATCGAGCCGAGGATCTGGCTCGGCAACCGCATCCGCGTCGCGCCGCATTACGATTTGATGGAGAATATAGCGGTCTGCCTCGCGGGCAGGCGGCGCTTCACCCTGTTCCCGCCCGAGCAGCTCGCCAATCTCTATGCCGGCCCGTTCGAGCTCACACCGGCGGGCACTCCCGTCAGCATGGTCGATCCGCTGGAGCCGGATCTGGAGCGCTATCCGCGGTTTGCCGAAGCCTGGTCGGCTGCGCAGCAGGTGACGCTCGCGCCGGGCGACGCACTCTATATCCCCTATGCCTGGTGGCACGGGGTCGAAGCGCTCGAACCGGTCTCGATCCTCGTCAACTATTGGTGGAACGAGGCTCCGCCGGATATTGCCGGGCAATATGATGCCCTGCTCCATGCCATCTTTGCCTTTCGCCACCTGCCCGAGCGCGAGCGCAAGGTCTGGCGGACGATCCTCGATCACTACGTGTTCGACATGAACGGCGATCCGGCCGGGCACCTGCCCGATCACGCCAAGGGCATCATGGGGCCGGCCGATCCGAAACTGTTCGCCCGCATGCGGCACATGCTGGCTCAGATCTATCGTTGATCTGCCAAGCGAGCGCGGCGAAACCCTGCCGATCGTGCTTTCCCACTTAACTCTGTTGGGCAGGACGCGAAATTAACCTGAAATGGATGATGATCCTTGGCTAACGGCTAACCCAGCATGGGCTAGTCAGGGTTCGCACGCAAGAAGGCCTGCGGTTACCAGAACCACGCGATTCGCTTTTGATCCAAGGGGGGATGCGAAGACAAGCGCGGGCCCGGTTGCCTCAAGATTAAATGAATGACGGGCGCCGTAGAACTACCAGACGCTGGAAGGCAGACCCCCATGTCACGCGACCCACATTTACACTTCGAATTCTCCTTCGAGGAGGAGCCCGAAGTGAAGAAAAGATCGGAACGCAGGAAACGCAAATCGCCGCCGAAGCGGGACCCGGAGAACGAGCCGGGCCTGTTGTGGAAGCGGTTTCGTGAAGAGGATTAGGCGGGAAGCGCCAGGCGATCCGCAACTATTGAGAGGACGCGCAGGCGCGTAGCCTGCGCGTCCCTTTCAGGCAATCTGCCCGATTACATCGCTTCCGCGTCGCCGGCGGCTTCGTCGGTCGCGGCAGCGTCGGTCGCGGCAGCGTCGGTAGCAGCAGCGTCGGTGGCAGCGGCGTCTTCGGCCGGAGCAACCGTCTCGGCCTCAACCGGGACTTCCGAGACAACAGCTTCGGTTTCAACGGCTTCGGGGGCCGCTTCCTCGGCAGGCTGCTGGCAGGCGGAGACTGCCATCGCGGCAGAAGCAACAAACAGGAAAGTTGCAGTCTTTTTCATGTGCGTTTCCATCAAATGCTCATGACCATGATTGGCAGAGCGCGGCGCCATTACGCCTGCGCGAATAGTTTGTCTATCGGGATTTTCGGGACCATGAATGATCCGTATTCTCAGAGGCTTACGGCTGGCTCCAGGCTCATGGGCCACGCAACACCCTGCTCATCCAGGCACCATAGGGCGGCGCGGCCAGCAAGGCGGCCTCGATCTGCCGTTCGAGCGCAACCCGTGCCGTTCCGGTCGAACCCGCATCGCCACCCAGTTGCATCGCTCCTTCGCCCGCCGCGATGCCCAGCGCATCGAGCACATGGCCCCATTCCTGGACCAGGAACGGCAACTCCTCGAAGAACGGCAGCCGCCCGCGCCGGGTGAACTGGTCAAGCGCGATCGCCATTTCAGGCGAAAGCACGACTTCACCGATCACCTGCTTCGCCACCGGAGCCCGATAATGGAGCGCGACAACATCGCGCACCCGATCGGCCATCAGCGCCGCGCGACGGTTGAACTCGCCACGCTCGCGCGGGTCCGGCGTCATTCCGGGCAACAGTTCGAGCAACAGCCCGAGCTGGCGATGGGCAAGGTCGAGATTGAGCCAACCCAGCGGCTCGAAATGGGCCGCCGCATCGCCGAGCGCGATCACATTGCCGATCCAGCACTGCCCTGCCCGTCCGGGAGAAAGAGGCACCATGCCCGCAGGCTCGGCCGCGAGGGCCCTGAGCGCGTCTGCTTCGCTCACCCCCGTGCGTAGGGCGAGGATATCCTGCTTGCCATCGCGCCCGGCATATTCGGCGAGCCAGCCGACCTCCGATATCGTGCAACGATCCTCGAGTGCGAGCATCGCTTCGCCTCGCTTGGCAAATATCAGCGCGCGGATCGGCAGATTGGCCGACCAGTCGACCCGCTCGGCGCCGGGCATGCCCGACAGGAGCAGGCCGCGCGGCCCCGTGCAATCGATGAAGAGATCGGCCTGGATCGCACCCGTGCCTTCGACGTCAATCGCGGCAACCAGCCCATCCTCGCCCAGCTGGATCGCCGAGATCCGACCCGCGACATGTGTCACCCCTGCCTTGTCCGCCATATCGATCAGCAGGTCGCGATAGGCCGGGACATTCCAGCGCAAAGCATAGTCGACCTCGGACAGCGGATGGTCCCTGCCCGGCGGCGGCGGGGCGAACCTGCCGGCCCTGGCCAGGGCTTCGCCGACCGAAGCGGCCGGCTTGCCGGTGCGGGCGTTGCGCGGACCCCCGCCCCATTCCTTGGCAAAGGCGGTCTTGAGCTTGGGGTCGATGACCGCGCCATAGGCGGCGAGCCCCTGAGTTCCTTTCCCGCCCCAATCGACATAGCGCATGACGAGCCGATGGCTCCCGCCGCAGCGAGTGACGAGAACCTCCTCGCTCACGCCCAACCGGTCGTGCAGGCGATTGGTATAGGGCAAGGCCGTGCCGATCCGGTCGCACAGCGCCAGCGGATCGGGCGGGGTCGCCACTACCAGAACTTCGCTCGCAGGAAGCGCCTGCTTCAATGCCAGCGCCGCCAGCATTCCCAGCTGGCCGGCCCCGGCGACGACGATCCGCCGGGGGATTTCGCGGGGTGCGCTCATGGTGCGTCCGCCAGCCGGGCGGCTTCGCGCTCGAGGAATTCGCGATGGCCGGGCATGGCGGCGACTTCATCCGCGACGGCCCCGCGCAGCGCCTCCATCGCCCGCGAGACCTGCCCCGGATCGGGCAGCCCGGCCCGGGCATCGTGCCTTTCGGGCAGCAGCCCCTGCCCGATATAGACCGCCAGCCAGCTGGCATCGTAGAACAGCCCGTCGGAATATTTTTCGATCCGCCCGGCATCGCGCCACAGTTCCATCTTGCCCTTGAGCGTATCGGGCACGTCCATCGTCCGCACATGATTCCAGAATTCGGAATCGTCGCGCTCGGTGGCGTGGTAATGGAGGATCAGGAAATCCCGGATCCGGTCATATTCCATGTCGACCAGCCGGTTGAATTCGTCGCGGTCGCGCGGGTCGATCCGGCCATCCAGCGGGAACAGTTCGATCAAGTAGGTGACCGCCATCTGGGCAAGATAGATCGAGGTGGATTCGAGCGGTTCGAGGAAGCCCGAGGCGAGCCCGACGGCGATAACGTTCCTGTTCCACGAATTCCGCCTCCGGCCCGAGCGGAAGCGCAACACCCGCGGATCGGCCAGGGCCTCGCCCTCGACCGCCCCCTTGATCGCCGCGCAGGCTTCGTCTTCCGAGACGAACTGGCTCGAAAAGACATAGCCGTTGCCGATGCGGTGCTGGAGCGGGATCCGCCAGCGCCATCCGGCCGGCATCGCGATGGCGCGGGTATAGGGCTCGATCTCCTGTTCGACATGGGCGCAGGGCATGGCGGCAGCGCGATCGACCGGCAGCCAATGCGACCAGTCTTCCCACGGTTCGTCCAAGGCATCGCCGATCAGCAGCGCGCGGAACCCGGAACAGTCGATAAAGAGATCGCCGGCAACCTCGCGCCCGTCCCTGAGCACCAGCGTGGTGACATCGCCGCTCTCCGGATCGCGCTGGACCTCGGTCACCAGACCCTCGGTGCGGGTGACCCCGATGCCCTTGGCGAATTCGCGCATGAACGGGCCGAACAGCGTCGCATCGAACTGGTAGGCATAGCCATAGGTCGAAGCGAGGCCGGCATCCTCGGTCGGCGGGCGGAACTTGCGGCCCAGCGCGGCCGCCACGCCGAGCGAGTAATTGCCGAAGCTCTCGACCATTCCCCGGCGCTGCAATTCGAGCCAGTAATGGTGGAAGGCCACCCCGGCGACTTCCTCGCCGAAACTGCCGAAAGGGTGGACATAGCTTTCGCCGATCCGCCCGAAATCCTGGAAATCGATCCCGAGCTTGAAGGTCGCGTGGGTCGCCTTCATGAAGCTCGCTTCGTCGATCCCGAGATTTTCGACATAGCCGCGGATATGCGGCAGGGTCGCCTCGCCGACCCCGACGATCCCGACATCCTCGCTTTCGACCAGTTCGACCTCGGCGAGGCCCGGCAACAGCCGGGCGATCCCGGCCGCGCTCATCCACCCGGCGGTGCCCCCGCCGAGCACGACCACACGCAGTTTTCGCGGATTATCCGAAGTCATGTTGCCCAGTTAAAGAAATGGCCGGGATGCGCCAAGAGCATCCCGGCCGGATAGCGATCCGTCCCCCCTCAAGGACAGATCAGCCCTCCATCTCTTCCAGCTCCTTGCCCTTGGTTTCCTGGATAAACTTATGGACCAGGACGATACTGATGACCGCGCTGACCGTGTAGAACATGTAGGTTCCGGCAAGGCCGATCCCGCTGGCCATCGGCGGAAAGGTCTGGACGACGAGGAAGTTCGCGCCCCACTGCGCAAGCCCCGCCACCGCCAGCGCCGATCCGCGCATCTGGTTGGGAAACATCTCGCCCAGCATGACCCACATCACCGGGCCCCAGCTGAAGTTGAAGAAGATCACGTAAAGGTTGGCGGCGACCAGCGCGACGTAGCCCTGCGTCTCGGCCAGCATCAAATTGCCCGCTACATCCGATTCCGCGCCGCTGAAGGCCCAGGCCATCGCCCCGAGCGTCACAGCCATGCCGGTCGAGCCGATCAGCAGCAGCGGCTTGCGGCCGATCTTGTCGATCACAGCGAGCGCCGCGAGCACCGCCGCGATCGACACCACGCCCGAGATGATGTTGCGCTCGAGCGCGACTTCCTCGGAAATGCCGGCCAGCTTCCACAGCGTCTCGCCGTAATAGAAGATGATATTGATACCGACGAATTGCTGGAAGGTCGCCAGCATGATCCCGGCCCAGACGATCGGGCGAAACACGGTGCCCGGCGCGACCACGTCGCGGAAGCTTGGGCGGTGATCCTTCGAGAAGCTCGCCTGAATCTCTCCGATCTTGCGCTCGGCCTCGGCGGGGCCGAAGAGGCTGGTGAGCACCTTGCTCGCCTCGGCCTCGCGACCGCGACTGACGAGGTAGCGCGGACTTTCAGGAATAAAGAACAATGCGACCAGGAACACCACTGCGGGCACCGCCTGGGCGAGGTACATCCAGCGCCAGGCAGGTATCCCGGCGACATCGCCGAGCGAACTTCCCGCACTTTGGGCGAGGAGATAATTGACCACGAAGGCCGCGGTGAGACCGGTGATGATCATCACCTGCTGGACGGTGGTCAGCCGCCCGCGAATATTCGCCGGAGCCACCTCAGAAATGTAGAGCGGCGAAAGCACGCTCGCGGCGCCAACCGCCATGCCTCCGCTGAAGCGGGCAATGACGAAAATCGCGTGGACGTCGGTCCAGCCCTGGATCAGCGCGCCGACCACGAACAGCACGGCCGCAAGGATCATTACCGTACGCCGCCCGATCGCGTCGGCCAGCCGCCCGGCGAAGAACGCACCTGCAGCGCAGCCGAGCAGCAGCGAGCCGACTGTCCAAGCGAGCGACCAGTCGCTCAGTTCGAATGCCGTGGTCAGCCCGCTCTGCGTGCCGTTCACGGCCCCGCTGTCATAGCCGAACAGCAGGCCGCCAATCGTCGCCACCGCGACGATCATGGCGATCAGCCCGCCATTGACGGTGGTGCGCACAGGTGCGTTCATTATTCCCCTCTCCCTCTGTCGCGACCCTTGGGGACTCGCGAAAATTGTTAGCGCTAACTATCCACGATCCATGCGGCTTGGCAAGCGCGATGCGTCACTCTGCAGCGGCCCGCAACCTTTCCCTCAACAGTTTTCCGGATTCGGTGAGGTCGTCCTCGCTCCAACCCGCAGGCGGAGTGCCGGGTTTGAGCGTGGCGCTGGTCTCGTCGCGATCGCCGGTCGACCAGGCGAGCCAGCCGATATTGTTGGCTTCGGCCCAGTCCCACCAGGCTTGGCTCGATTCATGGTCGATCGGTCCGTTGCCGGTCGCCTCGACCACCCCGAATTCGGTGATCAGCAGCGCAAGACCTGCGTCGAGTGCAGCCTGGCCCTTGTCGCGCAGGTCCTGCTTATGGGTCGCGGCATAATAATGCAGCGTGTAGCCGATATTGGCGAAGGCGAGCGGGTCCTGCGCCGCGATGTCGACGTCCTGGCTCCAGCTCGGGCTGCCGACGATCACGAGGTTGTCGGGATCGATTGCCCGGATCGCGCCGACCACCCGCTCGTGATAGGGCTTCACGTCGCGCGTCCAGTCGACATCGTCGCGCAGCGGCTCGTTGAACGGCTCGTAGATCAGGTTCGGCAGATGGCCGTAACGCCGGGCGATGGCGGTGAGGAACTCCTCCGCCTGGTCGGGATAGGAGCGGTGGGCGTGCCAATCGACGATCACGTAAATGCCGTTGCGCACGGCGGCATCGATCACGCGGCTGGCCTTGGCGAATTCGCGCTCGAAATGCTGGCGGGCGCTGTCGTTCCCCTCGGCCGCGATGGCCGCGCGCACAGCGGTGATCTTCCAGTCCTTGACCAGCCAGTCGATCGTTTCGCCGGTGTAATATTGCGGCGCCCATTGCGACCAGAACAGGCTCATCCCGCGCAGGGTAACCGGCTCGCCGTGTTCGCCGACAATGCGATTGCCCAGGATCGAAAGCTTGCCGTGCTTCGCCACCGGGCTGCCTTCGGGCGGCTCGGGCGCAAGCGGGGCGGCGATCTTTGCGGCGGCTTCGCCCAGCCAGCCCTGCTCGTCGTCGTAGAGCTCGAAGGTGTTGGCGTAGCCCCAGGCGCAGGAATCGATCCCGATCGAGGCGAAGGCTTCTGAGAGGGTCTCGTAATATTCGTCGCGCTCGCCTTGCGGGCGCACGACATGCGCGCCGAACTCGCCGACGAACGGAACCCGCCCGGTCGCCTCGATATAGGCGCGCGCGGTCGCCAGGTCCGCTTCGATCTCGGCAAGATCCTCGGCGCTGCCGAACTCGTACTTGCTCGGCGGATCAAGCCAATCGGCCTCGTCGAAGCCGAAATTGACCGGCGAATAATAGTGGAAAGTCGGGACGAGATGGGGATCGTCCTGCGGCATCGGGCTTTCGGCCAGCTCGTCGAGCCCGGCCCATTCCACGCCGTTCCAGATCACTGACCTGGTGGGATTCGAGTGCCGGATCGCTGCCAGCGCCGGCGAGACCACTTCGACCAGGTTGGAAGCGTCAAGATTCTTGTGCGGCTCGTTGATCAGCTCGAAGCTGACATTGGGCGGTGCATTCTTGAAGCGCTCCGCTATCTGCAGCCAGATCACCGCAAAGCGCTCGGCATGATCTTCGGGATCCTCGAACAGCTCGTTGTAATGGTGGAAATCCACGATCACCGCGAGGCCCTTGCGGGTTGCAAGGTCGACCACGCTTGCCACCCGTTCCATGAAGGCCGGATCGACCGCATAGGGCGCGCGCTCCATCGCATGGGCCGAAAAGCGCACCGGCAGGCGGATCGCGGTGAAGCCCTTGTCGGCGATCCGCTCGATATCCGCTTCGACCGGCCAGCGGCCCCATTGCGCTTCGGTCGGCGCGTCGAACATGTTCGACAGGTTGACGCATTTGCCGAGCTGGAGACTACCGCCGACCGTCGGGACGGCACGAGGCGCGGGCGAGAAATGATCCTGCAATTGCGCCTGGCCGGGCGCGGCCAGGATCGCGAACACCAACAGCGCGACAAGCTTGCTAAACCACTGTCGTCTCATCCAATCAGTCCCCCTCCGTAGATTTTCAGCACCGGCACGGTCGCGCCCGCCTGCTCCCGTGCGATGTCGATTTCGAGCGCATCGCCGCGCTGCCGGAACGGCAGTTCGCCGCCTCCCGCCAGTTCGACTTTTTCGATCGATGCGCCGCCCGAACTCTCGCGCCCCAATGCCTTGAGCCGCATCGTCCCGGCCTGCGGTTCGAGCAGCAGCGCATGGAGCGCGCCCCGGTTGACCGTGTAGCGCACCCCTCCCGCCGCATCGTCGCCGAAGCTGCGCCAGACCCGCGAACCGTAGATCGCGGCCTCGCCTTCCCGCGCCATCCAGCGGCCGAGATCGTCGAGGATCCTGAGTTCCTCCGCGTCGAGCGTGCCATCGCCGCGAACCGGGATCGACAGCAGCAGCGTGCCGTTCTTGGAGACGACATCGGCCAGTTGCCGGATCACCCCTGCGGCAGGGACATAGGATTTGTCGGTGAAGCGCGCCCGATTGTAGTGCCAGTCGCCGATGCAGCTGGCCGATTGCCAGGACTCGGGACGGATCGCATCGGCACTCTTGCGCTCTAGGTTGGGAATCGTCCCCTGCCCTTCGGTGAACCCCGCGCTCATTACGCCCGAAAACTCGCCAGTGCGCGCGACGGCCTTGGCGTAAAAGTGCATCGCGGCGATGCGCCCGGTTTCGCCGAACGGCAGGCTGTAGCCGTCCTGGTAATAGAAATCCGGATTGTAGCGATTGACCAGTTCGAAATGCCGCAGCAGCCAATGCAACTCGTAATGGCCGTTACCCGGCGGCCCGGTCTCGACCCACTGGCCCGAAATCTCGTCATGCCATTGGCGCATCGCCGCGGGGCTTTCGAGGCCATCCGGCGGGACCAGCCAGCGCCCGCTATAGAGCTGCTGCGGGTCGAGGCCTTCCCACGCAGTGCCGCGCCCATCGGCCGTGGTGAGGCGCCAGGCATCGTAGCGCTCGCCCTTGCGTGGGCCGATCGTGTCATAGCCATAGGCGGTCTGCCACCAGTGCCAGGCATGGCTGGCATGGTTGGAAACCCCGAACGGCAAGTCTTCAGCCCGCACCGCGCGTTCCCACTCGCCGACAATATCGCGCCGTGGGCCAAGTCGGGCCGAGTTCCAGGGATGGTGTTCATTGGGGAAGAGATCGAAATTGTCATGGTGGCAGGCCATCGCGACGACGAACCGCGCGCCCGCCGCCTTAAAGGCCGCAACGATCGCATCCGGATCCCAGTTTTCGGCCTTCCACCCGGTGATGACGTCAATAAAGCCGTGATCGGCGGGATGCCCATACAACCGGCGATGGATTTCGGCTTGCGGGTGGTCCTGCAAATAGAGGTGCCGCCCGTACCAATCGCCCGCCTCGGGCGCGCATTGCGGCCCCCAATGCGCCCACAGGCCGAGCTTGGCGTCGCGGTACCAGCCGGGAACCAGATATTGGGAAACCAGCTCTTCGGTGCTTGGTGCATGCAGTCGCTGGCCCTGTGCGCGCAGCACGGCCGGCATCGCCAGCGCACTCGCCCCCGCCAGGACATCCCGTCTCTGCATCGCTCTCCGACTTTCCCTGCCGAATCTCTTCCGGACCGGCTGTGCAAAGCTTCGCAGCTATGCCATGTTAGCGCAACCATGGAGAGGATTCTGCGGTTTTATCGATTCCTGCTGACGTTCGCCGTCGCGCTGGTAGCGCTCGCTCACGCGCCGCTGCGCGCGGAATTGCCGCATTTCGAGCAAGGCCGCGAGCGCCCCGTCCTGATCGTCGATGGCGAACCGTTCCTCGCGCTCGGGGTGCAGGCTAACAACAGTTCGAACTATCCCGCCCTGCTGGAGACGATCTGGCCGGCGATGGACAGGCTCCATGCCAACACGCTGCTGATCCCGGTGGCGTGGGAGCAGGTCGAGCCGGTCGAAGGACAGTTCGATTTCAGCTGGGTCGACGCGCTGCTGGCCGGCGCGCGCGAGCACGGCAAGCGGCTCGTCCCACTGTGGTATGGCGCCTACAAGAACACCGCGCCCTCTTATGCCCCGGCCTGGGTCAAGCAGGACGGCGCACGTTTCCCGCGCATGCGCTTTGCGGATGGGAGCGCACATTATGCGCTCAGCCCGCATGGCATGGAGACGCTGGCGGCCGACGCCAGGGCCTTTTCCGCCTTCATGCGCCACCTCGCCGAGCACGACGGGCAGAACACGGTGATCATGGTCCAGGTCGAGAACGAGACCGGCTCCTACGGCCTCGCCCGCGACCATGCGCCGGGATCCGCCGCGCTGTTCGAGGGAGCAATCCCGGCCGAACTGGCCGAAGCGCTTTCGATCCCCGTCGCCAGCTGGAGCGAAGCCTTCGGCCCGCGCGCCGAGCAGTTCTTCATGAGCTGGCACATGGCGCGCTATGTCGAACAGGTCGCCGCCGCCGGGAAAGCCGAAAAGGCGCTGCCGATGCTGGCCAACGCCGCGCTCGGCAACGCCTTCACCGACGCGGAGGGCGATGTCGGTCCATCGGGTGGCCCCAACTGGAATGCCTTGCCGATCTGGCGTGCCGCCGCGCCAAGCATCGACGCCTACGGGCCCGACATCTACAATCGCGATCCGGCGGCGGTCGATGCCTTTCTCGACCATTATGCCGCCGGCGGCTGGCCGCTGGTGGTGCCCGAAATCGGCAATGCCAAGGAATATGCGCGCTTTGCGTGGTCGGCGATCGGACGCGGGGCAGTATTGTTCGCGCCGTTCGGGATCGACGGCACGGGCTATTCGAACTACCCGCTCGGCGCGAAAGAGGTCGACGACGCGGTGATCGAGGCCTTTGCCATGCCTTACCGCCTGCTGGCCCCGGTCGGTTCGGAATGGGCCGCACTGGCAGCCGATCACGAACTGTGGGGCACCGCGCGCGGCGCTGACGGGGCCGACCAGACGCAGGTCATGGGCCGGTGGACGATCACCGCGCAATATGGCCGCTGGAATTTCGGCGAGGACGACTGGACCTGGATCGCGCGCGACGAACACCCGTTGAAAGACGAGCCGCTCGGCGGGGCGCTGGTCGCCCGGCTCGATGACGACAGCTTCCTGATCAGCGGGAGCCATGTGAAACTGCGCTTCGCCCTTGCCGATCCGGCACAAGGCGAAAGCACACAAATCATCGAGGCGCAGGAAGGCTCGTTCGTCGACGGCGAATGGGTGATGAAACGCCGGTGGAACGGCGACCAGGTCGATTACGGGTTCAATTTCGGGGCTGAGCCCGTGTGGCTGAAAGTGACAATGGGGACTTATAAATGATCGCTCGAATCTTGGCTGTGATGGCGGCGCTGGTGATGGCGGTTCCGGCGCTGGCCGGCAGTGTCGAACGGATCGATCACGGGATGGTGGTGACCACCGATGCCGGCGAGAAGGTCCGCGTGCTCGCCTATGCCGACGGGACCTATCGTGTGACCGTGGCCGAGGACTTGGCCGAAGTGCAGGCCAGCCTGATGGTGATTGCCGAGCCCGACGGCGATCCGGCTTTCGGCCAGACGGCCGATTATGCGGCGCTGCAGATGCCCAATTCGCGAGCGGTGGTGCGCTATGCGGACGGCAAGCTCATGGTGCTCGATGGCGACAACCAGGTGCTGCTCGACGAATATGCCCCGGCGCGGCGGCTGGACCCGGTGGAGATCGAAGGGCAACAATGGCTTGCCACCCGCGTCCAGTTCAACCGCGGGACCGATGAAGGGCTCTACGGCCTCGGCCAGCACCAGAACCGGCAGATGAATTACAGTGGCGAGGACGTCGAACTCGCCCAGCACAATATGGCGATCGCGGTGCCCTATCTCGTCTCGACCAAGGGCTATGGCATCCTGTGGGACAACAATTCGATCACCCGGGTGGGCGATCCTGAGCCATACGAAAAGCTGTCGGCCAGGCCGATTGCCTTCTCACTGAAGAACGCGCCCGACGACGAGGTCGTGATGCCCGGCTGGAAGGCCGACTACTATCTCGGCGATGAGCTGGTCTTCACGCAATATGAGGAGTCGATCGACTACCAGTATATCCGCGACCAAGGCCGCTGGCCCGAAGAGGCAACTGCGGCGAGCGTTGCGGCGACCACCGGGCAGAACACCGCCGGGAACGCGGCGCAGGCCCAACGCGTGGTGTGGCGCGGGACCTACCGTCCGGAAACGGGAGGCACCCACAAATTCCGGCTCTATTCCTCGTCCTATGTAAAGGTGTTCGCCGATGACGAGCTGGTGCTCGAGCGCTGGCGGCAGAACTGGAACCCCTGGTACCACCATTTCGAGCTCAAGCTCGAAGCCGGAAAACCGGTCGAGCTGCGGATCGAGTGGGAACCGAATAACGGCTATATCGCGCTCGAACATGCCGATCCGCTGCCCGAGCTCGACCGCCATTCGGTGAGTTTCGCGAGCGAGGCGGGCAAGAGTATCGACTATTACGTCGTCCCCGGCGCGACGATGGACGAGCTGGTCGCGGGCTATCGCCGCCTGACCGGCAAGGCGCCGATGATGCCCAAATGGGCCTATGGCTTCTGGCAATCGCGCCAGCGCTACGAAGCGCAGGAGCAGTTGCTCGACGTGTTGAAGCAATATCGCGAGGCCGAGATCCCGATCGACAATATCGTGCAGGACTGGTTCTACTGGCCCGAGGACCAATGGGGTTGCCATTGCTTCGATCCGGCGCGCTTCCCCGATCCCGAAGGGATGGTCGACGCAGTCCACGAGATGAACGCGCGGATCATGATCTCCGTCTGGCCGAAATTCTATCCCGACACCGAAAACGGCAAGGAATTGCGCGACAAGGGCTTTCTCTACGAACGCCCGCTCGAAGCAGGGCAGCGCGACTGGGTCGGGCAAGGCTATGCCAACACCTTCTACGATCCCTATGACGAGGAAGCGCGCGCCATCTACTGGCGGCAGATGCGCGAGAACCTGCTCACCAAGGGCTTCGACGCCTGGTGGATGGATGCGACCGAACCCGACTGGCACTCGAACCTCTCGATCGAGGAGCGCAAATACCAGATGACCTCGCCCACGACCGGCACCCCCGGGGCGGCGATCTTCAATTCCTATCCGCTGGTCCATGCCGAAGGCGTGGCCCAAGGCCTGCGCGAGGCCCAGCCCGACAAGCGCCCGTTCATCCTCACCCGCAGCGGCTTCGGCGGCATCCAGCGCGCGTCGGCGGCGCTATGGTCGGGCGATGTCGCGGCGCGATGGGACGATTTGCGCGACCAGATCAGCGCCGGCCTCAACCTCTCGATCGCGGGCGTGCCCAATTGGACGCATGACATTGGCGGATTCGCGCTCGAAGACCGTTACAGCCGCGAGCTTCCGGAGCACCTCCCCGAATGGCGCGAGCTCTATCTACGCTGGTTCCAGTTCGGCGCCTTCACCCCGCTGTTCCGCAGCCATGGCGAATACCCGCAGCGCGAAACCCCGATCATCGCGAAGGACGATCCGGCGATGATGGAAAGCCTGACCTGGTACCACCGCCTGCGCTACCAGCTGATGCCCTATATCTACACCGTCGCGGCGGATACCCATTACGAGGACGGCACGATCATCCGCCCCTTGGTGATGGATTTCGAGGGCGACCGGAAAGTCTGGGAGATCGACGACCAGTACATGTTCGGCGACGCGCTGCTGGTCGCGCCAGTGACGGAATTCGAGGTGCGCAACCGCGAGGTCTACCTTCCTGCCGGTGCCGAGTGGTTCGACACCGCGACCGGCGAAGTCCATGCGGGCGGCCGGACCATCCCCACCGCCGCCCCGCGCGAGCGCATGCCATTGTTCGTCCGTGCGGGCTCGATCGTCCCAACCGGCCCGGTCGAGCAATATGTCGGCGAGGACGACAGCGGCGCGTTGACGTTACATGTCTTCGCCGGGGCCGACGGGCGTTTCACGCTCTACGAGGACGATGGCGAGAGCCTGGGCTATGAGCGTGGCGAATACTCGCGGATCCCGTTCTCCTGGGACGACGCGTCGCGGACGCTCACAATCGGTGCGCGCGAGGGAAGCTATCCGGAGATGATTAGCGGACGGTCGATCGCGCTGGTGCTGCACATGGGCGACGGTTCGGGTCCGATGCTTGAGCAGCTTCCCCGGATGACGATCGCCTATTCCGGCCAGCCAATCGAGATTGCACTCTAGCTCCCGACGCCAATCGACCAACGTCATTCGATCCTCGTCGAAGGGCGCGGCCGCAGCTTGCACGATATTGTTGCAGCGGTAACTTGCGCCATGGCACCGCCTCGGCGGCCAAACGGGGACTGACCATGCTCGAAATCGACCGCAGGGGCGTACTCGCCCTTTCCGCCGCGTTACCCTTTGCCGGTGCGCTTCCCGCATTTGCCCAGGGCGCCAGTGCTTCGGGCGCGGCCTGGGATTTGAGCGAAATCTATCCCGACTGGGATGCGTGGGACGCCGCGCGCAAGGGCGTACTCGACGCGTTGCCGCGGCTTGCGGCCTATAAGGGCCAGCTCGGAGAAAGCGCAGCAGCCCTCGCCCGGGCGATGGTCGACATGTCCGATGTCGAGAAGACCGCCGCCAGGGTTTTCATCTATGCGTCGCTCAATGCCGACGAGGATCTCCGGATTGCGGCGAACCAGGAGCGCGAAGGTCTCTCGCGCGACATGTACACTGCCTATGGCGAAGCGACCTCCTGGGTCGCACCCGAAGTCCTGGCGCTCGGGGCCGAGACGATCGAGAGCTATATTGCCCAGGAACCCGCGCTCCGGCAGCGTTTTGCCTTTTTCCTGCGCGACACATTGCGCGGCGCGGCGCATACGCTCGATTCGCAAGGTGAAGCCCTGCTCGCTTCGGCGAGCGCGCCGCTGGCCGGGCCGCAGGACGTACGCGGCCAGCTCACTGCATCGGACATGCCGCGCCCGACCGTCACCCTGTCCGACGGCACCGAAATGCGTCTCGACGACCAGGGCTACACGCTGGTTCGCGATGCCCCGAACCGCGACGACCGCAAGCTCGTGTTCGAAAAGTTCTGGGACTCCTATGGCGCGTTCAGCAATTCGCTCGGCGCGGCCTTCGCGGCCAAGATCAAGGGCGACGTGTTCCGCAGCAAGTCGCGCAACTACCCCAACACGCTCGCCTACCGGCTCGATTCACCGAACATCCCCGAGTCCGTCTATCGCAACCTGGTTGCCGAAACCAACAAGGGGCTGCCCCAGCTGCACCGCTATTTCGAGGTCCGGCGGCGGATCCTCGGCCTGCCGGATATCGGCTATTACGACATCTATCCCCCGCTCGCGACGCTCGACCGCAAGTTTACGCTCGACCAGATGCGGGCTGTTACCATCGAGGCGCTTGCGCCGCTGGGACCGGAATATATCCGCCTGTTGAGCGACGCCACGGCCAGGAAATGGATGGATCCGTTCCCGCGCCAGGGCAAGGCCTCGGGCGCCTATATGAGCGGCGGCGTCTATGACGTGCATCCCTACATGCTGCTCAACCTGTCCGAGAATTACGATGGCCTATCGACCTATGCCCATGAATGGGGGCATGCGATCCACACCCTGCTGGCCAAGGCGAACAACCCTTACGAAACCTATGGTTATGCGACCTTCATCGCCGAGATCGCCTCGACCGTTAACCAGGTCTTCCTCAGCCGGTATATGGGCGAACGGGCGCAGACCAGGGAAGAAAAGCTGTTCTATCTCGGCCAGCAGCTCGAGGACGCACGCGGCACCTTCTTCCGCCAGACCATGTTCGCCGAGTTCGAGCTGAAAGCGCACGAGCTGGCCGAAAACGGCGAGGGGATGAGCGGCAGCAAATTCGCCGAAATCTATATGGACCTGCTGCGCCGCTATCACGGGCCGGATATGATCCTGCCCGACAATGTCGCGCATGAATGGGCCTATATCAGCCATTTCTTCCGCTCGGATTTCTATTACGTGTTCCAGTACGCGACCTCGATCGCCGCCGGCACCTGGTTTGCCAACTCGATCCTCGATGGCGGAGTGGCCGAGCGCGAGAACTTCCTCGATGTCCTGCGCGCGGGCGGATCGGATTATCCGGTGGCGATCCTGCAGAAGGCCGGGCTCGATATGACCGGGCACGAGCCATACGCGGATTTCGTCACCGATTTCGGCCGGACGCTCGACGCGGTCGAAGCCCTTCTCTGAAGTCTGTTCCGTTGAAGCTGAATCGCCCCTCCCCGACGGGGAGGGGTTGGGGGTGGGGGCTCCGCGCTTGAGAGGTGGGAACCCCCATCCCAACCGTAGGCGCTTCGCGCCGTCTGCGACTCCCCCAATGGGGAAGGGCCAATAAGATTCAACCAGAATGAAACAAGCCCTAACCGCCCAATTCGGGCTCGAAGCTCGCAATCGCCTTGTAGGGCGCGGATTCGCTCTGCGCCGGAATTGCGCCCGGATGCATCAGGGTCCAGCCGGCCAGCCCGTTGCCGGCATGGGCGGCATCCTCCATCGAGGCTCCCCGCAGCCTCGTGCCGAGATATCCGGCATCGAATGCATCTCCGGCGCCGCTGGTATCGACCGGGTCGAGATTGACCGCCGGCAGCACGACCTGCCCGTCCGGCAGGCGGCATCCTTCGGCGCCGAGCTTCACGACAACCTCCCGGCAACCCAGTCCTTCCCAATATCGGGCAACCTCGTCCGGGCGGTCGTCCACTCCGATCATGCGCTCGTCGTCGAGCGTCGGGAATCCGAAATCGGCCTGCGCCACCGCCCGGTCATGCCATATCCGCGCGACTTCCCGGCTTTCCCACAGGCGCGGGCGGTAAGTGGAATCGAACGCCACCTGGCCGCCATTGGCGCGGACCCGTTCCGCCAGCCGGAGCATCCGCTCGCGCCCGCTCTCGGGCAGGATCGCCAGCGAAATCAGCGAGAAGAACAGCAGGTCGGCCTGGCGCGCATCCTCTTCGGCATCGTCGATCCCGTCGCACTCGAACATTGCCCGGGCGGCGCTGTCGGACCGCCAGTAGGAAAAATGCCGTTCGCCGCGGACGTCGGTCTCGATCGCATACAGCCCGGTGCTGCGCGTGGGATGGGTCTGAACGAGGTTCAGGTCGAGGCCTTCCTTCGACCATGCGGCCGACATGCCATTGGCGAAGGGATCGAGCCCGAGCGCAGTGAGATAGGCGACATTGTGCCCGAGCCGGACGAGGTGCAACGCCACGTTGAGCGTATCCCCGCCGTAATGGACGTGCCAGGCGGCGCCTTCACGGCGCAGTTCGACCATCGCTTCACCGGCGCAGACAATCTTCTTGCGCGGCGGCCTCAACTCACCAGCTCCACATGGTCCCGTCTTCGAGCCGGGCGACCGGGAGATAGGCCGGGTCATAGGGGTATCTGGCGGCAAGGTCCTCGTCGATGTCGACCCCGTGGCCCGGCGTCTCCCCACAGATCAAATAGCCGTCCTCGAAGCGGTAGTCGTGCGGGAACACCGCGTCGGTCTCTTCGGTGTGGCGCATATATTCCTGGATCCCGAAATTGGGCACCCAGCTATCGAAATGGAGCGCAGCGCCCATGCACACCGGCGACAGGTCGGTCGCTCCGTGGCTGCCGGTGCGGACCTGGTAAAGCGCGGCAAGATCGGCGATCCGCCGCAGATGCGTGATCCCGCCGGCATGGACCACGGTGCAGCGGATATAGTCGATCAGCTGTTCCTCGATCAGCTGCTTGCAGTCCCAGATCGTGTTGAACACCTCGCCGACCGCGAGCGGGGTGGTCGTGTGCCGGCGGATATGGCGGAAGCCTTCCTGGTTCTCGGCCGGGGTCGCGTCCTCCAGCCAGAACAGGCGATAGGGCTCGAGCGCCTTGCCCAGCTGCGCCGCCTCGTTGGGGGTCAACCGGTGATGGACGTCGTGCAGCAGCTCGTGTTCGTAGCCATAGGTTTCGCGCAGCTTTTCGAACAGTTTGGGCGCGAAGGTGAGATATTTGGGCGTGTCCCACACCGTTTCGGTCGGGAGCGCAGCATCGGCCGGTTCGTAATGCAGCGTGCCGCGGCCCACGCCATAGGCCTTCTCGATCCCGGGAATGCCCGATTGCGCGCGGATCGCCTTGTAGCCCAGCTCGATATACTGGCCGACCGCATCGACCGTCGCTTCGAGGTCCGCGCCATTGGCGTGGCCATAGACCAGCACCTTCTCGCGGCTCTTGCCGCCGAGCAGCTGGTAGAGCGGCATCCCCGCCATTTTCGCCTTGATGTCCCACAGCGCGGTGTCGACCGCGGCAATCGCGCTCATCGTCACCGGCCCGCGCCGCCAATAGGCCCCGCGATAGAGATATTGCCAGATATCCTCGATCCGCTGCGGATCCTTGCCGATCAGGCAGGGAATCACATGATCGGCGAGATAGGAAGCGACCGCCAGCTCGCGCCCGTTGAGCGTGGCATCGCCTACGCCGTGCACGCCCTGATCGGTCTCGATCCTGAGCGTGACGA
>NZ_DBNHSF010000040.1:0-13039 GCF_057143545.1 Candidatus Andeanibacterium sp. | reverse complement strand
AGCACCGCCGGAAGCCGGGCGGCGTCGGTCGTCGGGGTCGATAGGCGGATGAATTCGAGGCCCGCAGCACGCAGCGCGGGGCCAAGCTCCGCGTCCTCCTCGGGCGGCAGGTCGACGCAGATTACCCCGTCGACCCCGGCCCTGGCGGCTTCGGCGGCGAACCATTCGGGTCCGCGGCGGATCATCGGATTGGCATAGCCCATCAACACCAGCGGCACCTCGGGATGGCGCTGGCGGAAGCTTGCCGCTTCGGCGAGGACATGTTTCGTCTTGGTCCCCGCGCCGAGCGAACGCAAATTCGCCGCCTGGATCGCCGGGCCATCGGCCATCGGATCGGTGAACGGCATGCCGAGCTCGATCACATCCGCGCCGCCCTCGACCAGCGCGTCGAGATTGGCCGCGGTGTCGCCGTCGCCCGCGGTGATAAAGGCGACGAGGGCGGGGCGGCCCTTGCCGAAGGCGGAGGTGAAGCGGGTCATTGGAGGGAATGACCGGTCTTGCGCGCCCAACGATGGCGCAAAAAATCGCCGAATGCCAAACCGACCGTCACAGCTGCGCAAATACCAACATTCATTGTCTCAACGAGGACGTCACCAGAAAGCCACCGGATGGCAATACTTACGGCTAGGGCAGCAACGAAAATCAGTGCGTATTTTGCAGCTGACTTTAGCAGGAAAACAATCATATCTCCGCCCCCAGCGCGTCGGCGACGGTGAAGATGTCCTTGTCGCCGCGGCCGCAGAGATTGGCACAGATGATCGCATCCTTCGGCATGGTCGGCGCGACCTTGGCCACTGCCGCGATCGCATGGCTCGGTTCGAGCGCGGGGATGATTCCTTCGGTCCGGCATAGCAGCTGGAAGCCTTCCAGCGCCTCGGTGTCGGTGACCGAAGTGTAATCGACCCGTCCGGTCTCCTTGAGCCAGGCGTGTTCCGGCCCGATGCCCGGATAATCGAGTCCGGCGCTGATCGAATGCGCTTCGGTGATCTGGCCGTCCTCGTCCTGTAGCAAATACGTCTTGTTGCCGTGAAGCACGCCGGGGAAGCCGCCGGCGAGGCTCGCCGCATGCTGCTTGTCGAGCCCATGGCCGGCCGCTTCGACGCCGAGCATTTTCACCTCGGGATCGTCGAGGAACGGGTGGAACAGCCCGATCGCGTTCGATCCGCCACCGATCGCCGCGACCAAGAGGTCGGGCAGGCGGCCGGTGCGCGACAGCATCTGTTCGCGCGCCTCGCGTCCGATCACCGATTGGAAATCGCGCACCAGCTCGGGATAGGGATGCGGGCCGGCAGCGGTGCCGATGATGTAGAACGTGTCGTGCACATTGGCGACCCAGTGGCGCAGCGCTTCGTTCATCGCGTCCTTGAGCGTCGCTGCACCGCTGGTGACCGGCACCACTTCCGCGCCGAGTAGCTTCATCCGGAAGACGTTGGGCTGCTGCCGCTTCACATCGGTCGCGCCCATGAAGATCGTGCAGGGCAGGCCGAAGCGGGCACAGACCGTGGCGGTGGCGACGCCATGCTGGCCCGCGCCGGTCTCGGCGATGATCCTGGTCTTGCCCATGCGGATCGCGAGCAGGATCTGGCCGATGCAATTGTTGATCTTGTGCGCGCCGGTGTGGTTGAGCTCGTCGCGTTTGAACCACACCTGCGCGCCTCCAAGCTCCTCGGTCAGCCGCGGGGCGAAATAGAGCGGGCTCGGCCGCCCGACATAATGTTCGAGCAAATCCTCGAATTCCGCCTTGAAATCCGGGTCCGCCTTGGCCGCCTTGTAGTGCTGTTCGAGGTCGAGGATCAGCGGCATCAGCGTTTCGGCGACATAACGTCCGCCGAACTGGCCGAAATGCCCGCGCTCGTCAGGCTGGTTCCGGAATGAATTGGGTTGGTCTGTCATATCGAGCGGGCCGCTTGGCAGAATGCCGCAATCTTGTCGATATCCTTGACCCCCGGCGCGCTCTCGACGCCCGAGGAAGTATCGACCAGCTCGGCATGCGAGACGGTGATCGCCTCGCCGACATTTTCTGGAGTCAGTCCGCCAGCAAGGCCCCAGGGCAGCGAGCCGCGATAATTGGCGAGCAAGGTCCAGTCGAACGCCAGGCCCATGCCGCCGGGCAGGGTTCCCTTCGGGGTCTTGGCGTCGAACAGGATCAGGTCGGCGACATCCTGGTAGGCTGTGGCCAGGCCGACATCATGCGCGGCCGCGACCGGCAGCGCTTTCCACACCGGCAGCCCGTGGCGGATCTTTGCTTCGGCCACCCGCTCGGGGGTTTCCGCCCCATGAAGCTGCAGGGCGTCGAGCTTCCCGGCGGCAATCGCCAGCGCCATCGCATGATCGTCGGCATCGACGAACACGCCAACCTTGACGATCGCATTCGCGGAATGGGCTGCCAGCAGGGCGGCTTCGGCGAGCGTGACATGGCGCGGCGAGGGCGCGAAAAAGTTGAGACCCACATAGTCCGCGCGCGCGGTCATCGCCGCATCGAGTGCGTCGATCGACTTGATTCCGCAGATCTTGATCTTCGGCCCGGCCATCGCAAGCCCCTTAGGCGAAGCGGTCCGGCGACGGAAGACACCGGGAGGTTCCCGAGGTCACGGAATTTCAAGACTTGCAATGATAGTTGCAAGGGTATCTATTTCATCCCGTCGGGAGTGCCAGTGAATGAAAGCGCCGCAAAGGCGGAGGGAAGGGCGCCGAGTAGTACGAAATCACCATATGGACTCAACCATATGGGACCGGTTCCAGTATCGCGACGGCGATGTCGTCATCGGCGCCTGGGCCAAGTCGGGCTCGACCTGGGTCCAGCAGATCGTCGGCCAATTGATCCTCGGGCCCGATCCCGATTTCTGCCTTTCCGACAATTCCACCTGGCTTGAGCTGCGGGCTGCGCCGCCCGAAGACACCGTGCTGAAAGTGGCGAAACAGACTCACCGGCGGTTCGTGAAGACGCATCTGCCCTTCGATGCCCTGCCTTACTCGCCCAAGGCGAAATACATCTACCTCGTTCGCGACGGGCGGGATGTAGTGTGGAGCCTGTTCCACCACCATCACAATGTGTCGGACCATGCCTACGAACTCCTCAATGACAGCCCCGGTCTCGTCGGGCCGCCGCTCGAACGGCCGACGAACGATATCCGGCGCTACTGGAAGGACTGGATGGAAAAGGACGGCTATCCGTTCTGGCCCTACTGGGCCCATATCGAAAGCTGGTGGAAGGAGCGCGACCGGCCCAACATCATGTTCCTCCACTTCAACGACCTCAAATCGGACATGGCCGGGAAGATGCGCGAAATCGCGGAATTCATGGGGGCCGATGTCAAGCCTTCGGACTGGCCGGAACTGATCGAATATTGCACCTTCGCCTGGATGAGGGAGCATGCCGAGACCGTCCATCCGGAAATCGGAACCGTGTTCAAGGGCGGCAGCAGGGCCTTCTTCAATCGGGGCTGCAACGGCGCCTGGCAGAACCTGCTGACGCCCGAGGAAGTTGCGGAATACGAGGCTCGCGCGGTGATCGAACTGGGAAGCCAATGTGCCCATTGGGTCATCAATGGAGGCCCGATCGCAGGCCAGGGCAGGGCCCCGGTTCGCCTGCAAAAAGCCTCCTGATCATTTGATTCGGCTTTGTCATTGTGCGATCCGCAGGCTGTGCCGCTAGGTCGGCCGTGGAGGAAGGCTTGGCCGAGCAGGTGAATTACCCCGTCAAGACGCGCGAATTGCACAACCATCACATGGATTCGACCGTCTGGAACGAATTCAGGTTCCGTGACGGCGATGTGGTTATCGGTACCTGGGCCAAGGCCGGGACGACCTGGACCCAGCAGATCGTCGGGCAATTGCTGTTGGGCCCCGATCCGGAGCTGAAGGCGACCGAACTCGCGCCGTGGCTAGACCTGCGGGTGTTCCCGCGTGAAGACATGCTGGGCATGCTCGAAGCGCAACAGCATCGCCGCTTCATCAAGACGCACCTGCCGCTCGATGCGCTGACCTTTTCACCCAAGGCGAAATACATCTATCTCGCCCGAGACGCGCGCGATGTCGTGTGGAGCCTGTTCAACCACCACCATAATTTCAACGATCTCGCCTACCAGATGTTCAACGAGACGCCCGGCCTGGTGGGGCCACCGCTGCCACCTCCGCCGGACGATATCCGCCAATATTGGCACGAATGGCTCGCCGGTGACGGCTATCCCTTCTGGAGCTTCTGGGAGAATGTCCGCACCTGGTGGGAAGCGCGCGATCTACCCAACGTCATGCTGCTCCATTTCGCCGACCTCAAATCCGACATGGAAGGACGGATGCGCGACATCGCCGCATTCCTCGAGATCGAGATCGAACCGGCCGGCTGGCCGGAAATCGTCGAATATTGCAGCTTCGACTGGATGAAGTCGCATTCAGACGTTGTTGCCGGCGGAGCCGACATGATCTTCTCGGGCGGATCCAAGGCGTTCCTCTACAAGGGCGTCAACGGCCGCTGGCAAGATGTGCTGAGCGAAGAGGAATGCGCGGAATACGAGGCCCAGGCGATCGAGCAACTTGGCGCCGAATGCGCCAATTGGTTGATCAACGGGGCTCGAAGCTAAAGCGTCGCCTCGATATCGCGGGCGGCCTGGACCGGATCCTCCGCCCGGCTGATCGGTCGCCCGACCACCAGCACGCTGGCGCCATCGTCGCGCGCCTTGCGCGGCGTCACGACGCGCTTCTGGTCGCTCAAGCCCTGTTTGGGCAGCCGGATTCCCGGGACGACGAAAAAGCCCTTTTTCCATCGCTTGTGAACCGCGCCAACCTCGTGGCCCGAACAGACGATCCCGTCGAGCCCCGCGGCCTGCGCGAGCTCGGCCAGCCGAAGCACCTGGTCATGCGCGGTGCCTTCGATCCCGGTGCGCTTGAGGTCGTTGCCGTCAAGGCTGGTGAGCATGGTCACTGCAACCACCTTTGTGCCGTTGGCTGCCGCGGCCTTGGCGTCTTCCATCATGGCGCGCCCGCCCGCGGCATGGACAGTCACAATCGTCGGCTCGAGCACATGGATTGCCTGCATCGCGCCTGCAACCGTGTTGGGAATGTCGTGCAATTTGAGATCGAGGAAGATCGGCAGGCCGAGATGCGAAAGTTCGTGCACGCCGTGATGACCGTGGGCGCAGAAGAATTCGAGGCCAAGTTTCAAGCCGCCGACATGCGCCTTGACCTTTTCGGCCAGCGCCTTGGCCGCGTCGAGCTGCGGCAGGTCGAGCGCTAGGTAGATCGGATTGCTCACAGGGCCTCGTTTGGTCGTTCGGGATTGAGGTTGGCGCCACCGTCGGACGCGATCGTGGCGGTGTCGCGGATCGACTTCTCGAGCGAGCGTATACGGCGCTTGAGCCGCCAGTTGGTGCTGCGATGAAGAAGCCACAACGGCAGGAAGCCGGCCAGGAAGGAGATGATCATCAGCGCCGGAGCATTGGTCTCGACAATCAGCTCCTCCCAGATCCGGACCGAGATCCGCGTATCCCAATTGGCCCAGGAAAACACCAGGATGCCGAACAGCAGCACCACAAACACGATTGTCCGGACTATTTGCATCGCGTGCAGATCCTCTCGGCTTCGTCGAGCTGCGATGCTAGGGCGGTTAGCCCGCCTTGGGAAGGGCAGATTTCAGCCGAAAACGCGGGCAAAGATCGTGTCGACCTGCCGAAAGTGGTAGTCGAGGTCGAATTTCTCCTCCAGTTCCGCCGGTGAAAGCACTGCAGCCACCTGCTCGTCCTGCTTGAGCAATTCGAGCAGTGAAAGCTGGCCGTCGGATTCCCAGACTTTCATCGCATTGCGCTGGACGAGAGCATAGGCATCCTCGCGGCTGATGCCTGCCTGGGTCAGGGCGAGCAGCACCCGTTGCGAATGAATGAGGCCGCCCATCTTGTCGAGATTCGTCCGCATGCGGTCGGGATAGACCAGCAGCTTGTCGACCACCCCGGTCAGCCGTGCGAGCGAGAAATCGAGCGCGATCGTGGCGTCGGGGCCGATATAGCGCTCGACCGAGGAGTGCGAAATGTCGCGCTCGTGCCACAGCGCGACATTTTCGAGTGCCGGAATCGCGTAAGAGCGGATGACCCGCGCCTGCCCGGTGAGGTTTTCGGTCAGCACCGGATTGCGCTTGTGCGGCATGGCCGACGAGCCCTTCTGACCGGGCGAGAAATATTCTTCGGCCTCGAGCACTTCGGTGCGCTGCAAATGCCGGATTTCCGTCGCCAGCCGCTCGATCGAGCTGGCGATGACCGCCAGCACCGCAAAGAACATCGCGTGCCGGTCGCGCGGGATCACCTGGGTCGAGATCGGCTCTGGCGTCAGGCCGAGCTTCGCCGCGACATGGGCTTCGACCGCGGGATCGATATTGGCGAAGGTCCCGACCGCGCCGGAGATCGCACAGGTCGCGATATCCTTGCGCGCGGCCACCAGGCGAGCCTTGCCGCGGGCGAACTCGGCATAAGCCTGCGCCAGCTTGAGGCCGAACGTCGTCGGCTCGGCATGGATTCCGTGGCTGCGGCCGATGGTTGGCGTGTATTTGTGCTCCTCGGCCCGGCGTTTGAGCGCCGCCAGCAATTCGTCGAGGTCTGCCAGCAGGATATCGGCGGCGCGCGCGAGCTGGACCGCGAGGGTCGTGTCGAGCACGTCGCTGCTGGTCATGCCCTGGTGCATGAAGCGCGCTTCGTCGCCGACCTGTTCGGCGACCCAGGTAAGGAAGGCAATTACATCATGCTTGGTCACCGCTTCGATGGCATCGATCGCGGCGACGTCGATCTTCGGGTCGGTCGCCCACCAGTCCCACAGGGCCTTGGCCGCGCTTTCCGGCACAACTCCCAGTTCGCCCAGCTTTTCCGTCGCATGGGCTTCGATCTCGAACCAGATGCGGAACTTCGCTTCGGGTTCCCAGATCGCGCTCATTTGAGGGCGGGCGTATCGGGGGACCATGTTCGACTCCGGCTGTTGGCGATGAGGCGCGGCTAGGACGGGTGCCCGCTTTTGGCAAGTGCGGGTTGGGCAGCGCCTCGCAACATTACTTCTTTGCCATACGGAGCCTTGCGGGTTAGCAATAGGGAAATACTACTTGGATAAGGTTTGCCGATGCTGGCAAGATTTGGACTTTTGCTGTCGACGAGTTTCCTGGCGGCGAGCGCGGCTCAAGCCGGGGACACAGTCTTATACCAGGAAATTCCTGAATGGGTCGATGTGTACGAAGTCGACTACGACGAGGCGGTCGAGGGGCCGCAGGAAATTCTCTACGATTGGCAATATCGCCTCGAAGACGGCGTAGTCTACGCGTACGCTGATCGGCTCGTACGGGTCGACAATCCCCAGGCGCTGATGGAGCAAGGGACCCTTGCATTGAACTGGTTGCCCGACAATGGCGACCTCATAGTCCATCGGCTGGAGATTCTGCGCGGCGACGAGGAAATCGACCTGATCGCGCAAGGCGTCACTTTCGATGTGCTTCGGCGCGAACTCAATCTCGAACAGCGTTACATCGACGGAGACCTTACCGCGAGCCTCGCGGTTCCAGGCCTTCAGGAAGGAGATATGCTGCGCGTTGCCTACACTGTTTCCAACAAGGAGCGGGCATTCGGCGACGAGGTTCAGGCGCTCCAATATTTGCCGAGCGAGCCATGGCAGGTCGGTTTCTCCCGCGTGATTGTCAGCTGGCCGGCGGACGATGAAATGTATTACGCCGCTGAGGAACGGGTCGACCTCCCCGAACCGGTTGAGCGCGACGGTTACAGCTTTCTCGAACTGGCATTGCCGCTGGACGAGCGGCCATCGATGCCGTTCGATGCGCCTTCACGATACAATCGCCCCGATGTCCTTCGCGTGGGCAGCTTTGCCGATTGGACCGAGGTGAGCAGGGTGATGGCGCCGCATTTCGAAGCCGCCGCCCAGGTCTCCGAGACTTCGCCGGTGGCCGAACAGGCGAGGGCGATCATGGCGCAAACCTCCGATCCGCTTGAACGCATGGTGTTGGCCACGCGGTTGGTGCAGGACAAGATCACCTATCTCGCGGTCGGTCTCGACGGAGGGGGCTACATACCGCAGGACGCCGACGAGACGTGGGAAAAGCGTTATGGCGACTGCAAGGCGAAATCCGTCCTGCTGCTCTCGCTCTTGCGGCGGATGGGCATCGATTCGCAAACTGTGCTGGTCAATATCCAGGGTGGCGACGCAGTACCCGAATTGCTGCCGCTCCCCGCCTTCAACCACATGATCGTCCGCGCGACGATCGACGGAGTCGATTACTGGCTCGACGGCACCAGCACGGCCACCAGGATGCACAATGTCGCAAATGTGCCTCCCTTTTATTACGCCCTGCCTTTGACCGAAGACGGCGCGGAACTGGTTCCCGTAACCCAGCGGACGAAGGAACGCGCGGATTTCGCGATGAAGATCGACGTCGATCATTCGGCGGGAATCGACCTGCCGTTCCTGTTCACGATCGAGATCGAGGCTTCCGGGCCGCAGGGCGCGCAGATGCGGGCCATGGCGGACGAGGACAACCCCGAATTGCTCAAGCAATTGGCGCGATCTTTCAGCCAGGGACAGATGTCGGGCGGCATCCCGACCGGGATCGAGCTCGAATATGACGAAGAGGAAGCGGTCGGCAGGATTGTGGTCAAAGGCGTGGCAGCCGCGGATATCGAGCTTGAAAACGGCAAGGTCGTGATGAGCGGCGATGCGATGAACCTCAATCGCCGCTTCTCTCCCGACCGGGCCCGCAGGGCGTGGCAGGAAATCCCGGTGTGGACCAACGGACCGGCCCGCAACCGGGTCGAATTCGCGGTCACGTTGCCGCAGGAAGCCGACGAGTGGAATCTTGCCGGCGAGGCCGACATCGAGGGCGAATATGCCAACACCGTGATCTCGCGGAAGAGTTCGCTCGATGACGGGATCTTCCGGCAGGTGACCGAGATCATCGAAAATCTCGGTGAAGTTGCCGCCGATCGCCTGCCCGAGGAGAAGCGTGCCGCCTTGAAGCTCGCCAATTCGACCCTCAAGGTGGAAGCTCCGAAAGACGTGACCTGGCGCTGGGAGCTGGCCGACGAGGAACGCCAGCTGCGGACCCGGGCCGCCCGCGCCGCCTATGACAAGGCGGTCGACGAAGCGGAAGAGGATGATTTTGCCGCACTCTACGCGAGGGCAAGTTTCCACTCTCTTGTCTTCGACTACGAGTCGGCCATCTCGGATTATACGACGATCATCGATGCCGAGCCGAATGCCGGCCTGTACCTCACGCGCGCGGGTCTGTTTGAGTCACTTGGCCGCGATGAAGAAGCGCTGGCCGATATCGCCACCGCCTATGATCTCACTCCCTCCAACGAGACGGCGTTTTACCAGGCGGACTTTCTCGCTCGCGAAGATCGCGGCGGAGAGGCCCTGGCGCTACTCGACGACCTGCCAGTCTCGGAAGCGGAGCGCGCGCGCTATGTTGAAACCCGGTCGATGGTCATGGGCTTCAGCGGCGATGTCGAAGGCGGACTGGCCTTGCTCGATCAGGAACTGGTCACTCGGTCGGAGGATCCGGGACTGCAGAATGCGGTCTGCTGGTTCCGGGGCGTATTCAATGCGGCGCCGGAGGATGCGCTGGCGCATTGCACCAAGGCGGTCGAACTAGCCGAAAACCCGGCCGCCGCGCTCGATAGCAGGGCATTGATCAAGTACCGGCTGGGCCGGTACGACGAGGCCCTGCAGGATGTGGACGCAGCGCTCACGATTGCGCCATGGCTGGCGCCGACACGCTATCTCAAGGGCGTGGTCATGCTTGCCCAGGGGAACCCGGAAGGTCGCGAAATCGCGAAAACCGCATTGAGACAATCGCCAAGCCTTGCCGAGCGTTATGCCCAATACGGGATCGAGCCGGTCATTTGATCCGTTCCAGCTAGACCAGCCCCTTCGCGCGCAGGGACACATGTCCCTGGCGGCCGACGATCACATGATCGTGCACGGTGATACCCAGCAAGCGGCCGGCTTCGGCGATGCGGTTGGTGATCTGGATGTCGGCCCGGCTCGGTTCGGGCGATCCAGAGGGATGGTTGTGCACCAGGATCAGCGCCGTCGCTCCAAGGTCGAGCGCCTTGCGGATGACTTCGCGCGGATGGATGGCGGCCTCGTCGATCGAACCGTCGCAAACATGTTCGTCGTGGATCAGCATATTCTGCGAGTTGAGGAACAGGACCCTGACCCGCTCGACCGTGAGATGCGCCATGTCGATCGTCAAATAGTCGAGCAGCGCCTGCCAGCTTCCCAGGACCGGCATCTGCGCGACCTCCTGCCGCGCCATCCTGCGCGCGGCAAGCGCGACAACCTTGAGCGCGGCGGCGCTTGCCTCGCCCATTTGCGGATGGGCGGCGAGGGCCTTCGCGTCGGCGTTGAGCACGCCCGCCAGCGATCCGAAGCGCTTGATGAGCGACTTGGCGATCGGCTTGGTGTCGATCCGCGAGCGGGCCGTCGCAAGCAGGTATTCGAGCACCTCGTGGTCGGCGAGCGCTTCCGAACCGCCATCGAGCAGGCGCTGGCGCAGCCTCGCGCGGTGGCCGGCATTCTCGTTCGGTTTCGTTTCGTCCCTTGCCAAGTGCAACCATTCCCGTGCGGAGTGCGTCTGATAGGCATTGCATTGCCTTTCGGCATGCTAACGCGCAAGTGTGGGAGCAATGGCGGACGAATTTGACGACATTGCTGCGGCCCCGGTGTCCGTCCGCTCGCGCGGAATCCTGCGTCGCCTGCTTGCGGCCGTCCTGCTGCTGGCGCTGGCCGCCGCGGCAGTCACTTGGTTCATGCGCGAGGAAATCGCCGACAGCATCATCAAGGACCAGCTGGACAAGCTTGGCCTCGATGCACGCTACGAAATCGAGTCTGTCGGACCGCGGCGCCAGGTGCTGGTCAATGTGGTGGTCGGCGACCCGGATCGTCCCGACCTCACGATCGAGCGGGTCGAGACGTCGCTGGTTCCTCGCTTCCCGTTTGCCGGTATCGGGCGAATTCGCCTCGTCAAACCGCGGCTCTACGGGACTTTCCTCGATGGCGAATTGAGCTTCGGGGCGCTCGATCCGATCCTGTTCGAGCGCGAAACAACCGAGCCATTCGCGTTTCCCGACATGGAACTGATCCTGGAAGACGGTCGTGCCCTGATCGAGAGCGATCTGGGCGATGTCGGGATCAAGGCGGCAGGATCGGGCCATTTGCGCGGAGGTTTCGAAGGAATCCTGGCGGCAACTTCGCCCGAACTCGTCGTTGAAGGATGCGCCGCGAACAACGTCACGCTGTATGGCAGCATTTCGATCGACGCGGAGCGGCCGGTCTTCGATGGTCCGTTGCGTCTTGGCGACATTGCCTGTGCCGACGCCGAAATTTCGGCGAGCAGGCTGGTGTTCGCGCTCGACGCGAGGCTCGATCGGGGGCTCGACGGGATCGAAGGCACCGCCGAGATCGATAGCGGTGCGGTCAAATTCAGGGGCGACACCGCGGGTGCGCTGCTGGCGACCGCCAGGTTCAGCTGGCGCGAGCGGGCGCTTACCTCGAGCTATACCCTGACGCTCGAAAACCTGGTCACGCCGCAAGTGGCGGCGAACATGCTCACTATCGGGGGGTCGGCGCGGACCCGCGATGGCATCGCCCGGGTCGAGATCGAGTCCGAGGCCACGGGCCGGGGACTGAGACCGGGCGCGCAAATACAGGCCTTGATCGGCGATGCCGCGAGCACAACCTCGACTTCCCTGCTCGGCCCGATGCTGGCGCAGATCAACCGGTCGCTTGCCAGGGAAGGAGCTTCGAGCACGCTCTCCGCCAATCTCCTCATTCGCCGCGGCGAGGATTCCGCATGGAGCCTGGTTGTGCCCGAGGCGCGCTGGCGCGGAAGCAGCGGCCAAAGCCTGCTCGCCCTTTCGCGCTTCCAGTTCCTGCTCGAACCTTCCGGACGCTCAAGCTTTTCGGGCAATTTCGCCACGGCCGGAGAGGGACTACCGAGGATCGATGGCCGGCTCGAGAGCCGGGGCAGTGGCGGGGGTGCGGAATACCAGCTGCGGTTGGCGCGCTACGCAGTCGATGGTTCGAGCATCGCCATGCCCCGACTGACGATCCGCCAGACGGCGGGTGGCGATTTCAGCTTCGAGGGAAACCTGCTGGCCGAGGGAACCATTCCGGGAGGCACGGTGCAAGGCCTCTCCGTCCCGCTCAGCGGCACTTGGTCGAGCGCCGGCGTTCTCGAATTGTGGCGCGGATGTACGGTCGTTGCGTTCGACCGGCTGGTCGTTTCCGGCCTCGAGATCGCGAAGCGGGATGTGCGGCTCTGCCCATCGGCCGGCGCTGCGATTGCCCGCAGAGACAGCAGCGGCTTCCGGCTGGGCGCGAACGCTCCCGGCTTCGACATCGATGGCTATCTGGGCGAGGGACGGACACCGATCGCGATCCACGCCGATGCTGTAAACCTGGCCTATCCCGGCGGGCTTGGCGCTAACGGCGTGGAAGTCGAGCTGGGTGCGGCCGGCGCTCCGTCGCGTTTCGTGATGAACGAACTGACACTGGACCTGGGTAGCGGGCCGGGGGGGAGCTTTTCCGGTGGCGAGGCCTATCTCGGCGCCGTTCCGCTCGACATCGTCGAAGCGGCCGGCAACTGGCGCTATGCGATGGGCAATCTGATGCTGGAAGGCGTCGAACTGCGGCTGGAAGACCGGCAGGAATTGCCGAGATTCAACCCGCTCGTCGCGCATGATGCCAGCCTCGTGATGGCAGGCAACCTGATCACCGCCCATGCGGATTTGCGCGAGCCCCGCAGCGACCGGATCGTGACCCGGGCGGATATCGAGCACGATCTCGGTACCCAACGTGGCTCGGCCCTGCTGACGATTGACGGACTGCAATTCGACAACCGGCTCCAGCCCGATACTGTCACCTATATTGCCCTCGGTCTGGTCGCCAATGTCTATGGTTCGATCGATGGTCGGGGGTTGATCGAATGGGATGCCGAACGGATCACCAGCACCGGCGAATTCGCGACGAAAGACCTCGATTTCGCCGCCGCTTTCGGGCC